>NZ_DAIEII010000059.1:0-31181 GCF_027352875.1 Gryllotalpicola sp. | reverse complement strand
CGACGGCGCGGCCCTCGGCGACCCACTTCTTGAGGCCGCCGTCGAGAACGCGCACATCGTCGTAGCCGAAGGCGCGGAACAGCCACCACAGCCGCGACGCCCACTGGCCGACGGCGTTGTCGTAGACGACGACAGCGCTGTCCGAGTCGACGCCGACGGTGCGAGCCGCGTGCTCGAACTGGCCGCGCGACGGCCGGGTGAACGGGTACTCGCCCTCGGGGTCGCTGAAGACCTCCATGACGTCGGCGAAGACGGCGCCGGGAATGTGCCCGGTGACGAGGTACTGCTCGTCGCCGCTGAGATACGCGCTCTGGCCGTTGAAACCGGGCACGACGAGCACCGTCGCATCGAGCACGACGAGGTTGTCGGAGCCGCGGTGGGCGGCGAGCCAGTCGGATGTGACGAGGGGCGAGTCGGGCAGGGACTCGAAGAGGGGGTGGGCCACGGACACCACATTAACTGCGGGGGGATCCTCGTTGGACCGCGCGTGCGCAAATCGTGCACTGTGCGCACTCGGAAGGTGGAAATCTGCGCCGGTCGACGGGCTGCGGGGGCCACGCAATTCAGGTTGACACGTCCGACTCAGGCGGCCCACGCCGCCCGCACGGATCCCACCACTCCCGGCGCACTGCTCTCCGACACGCTGCGCTGCCCCATCGCGACGCTCATCGCCTTCGCGACCGGATTCGTCGTGGGCTGGCAGCCGGGCGGCGGCTGGGGCGTCGCGCTCGCCGGATCCGGCTGGTCGTTCTCGATGCTTCCCGCCGCCGCACCAGGGTCGACCGGGCCCAGGCCGGCCTAGATCCAGCTCGGGAACCACATGTGGGCGAGCCAGTAGAAGTAGTTGATGCGCTCGCCGGTCCAGATGGGCCAGAAGAAGACCGTGAGCGCGATCGCGAGGACGACGAGCACGCCGACCCACCAGAACCCGGTGCTGCGCCGTCGCCTGGGGTCATCCGGCGAGCCGAGCGCCTGCCGGACGGCCGCGGCGATCGCGAGGATCAGGTACGGCTCGAAGGCGATCGAGTAGAACGTGAAGATGGTGCGCTGCGAGTAGAAGAGCACCCAGGGCAGCCATCCTGCGCCGTAGCCGGCGAGGATGAATCCCGACTGCCACTCCCGGAAGCGCACCGCCCGGTAGATGAGGTAGGCGACGGCCGCGGTGCCACCCCACCAGATGAGAGGGTTGGCGAGGTCGTTGATCGCGCCGATCGTGCCGTCGTGGTAGTCCATCCAGTACATCGACGTCGGCCGCAGCATGATCGGCCACGAGATGGGCTGCGACATGTACGCGTGGGGCGTGTGCAGGTTGATGTCGAAGCCGTACATCTCGGTCTGGTAGTGCCAGAGATCCTGGAACCAGCGCGGTACCCAGCCGAGGGCGCCGCCCCAGGCGCGGGTCGGGTCCTGCTCGACCCAGGAGCGGTCCCAGCCGCCCTTGGTGAGGAGCCACCCGCTGTACGAGGCGAGGTAGGCGGCGAGCGCGACCGGCACCGTGAGCACGAAGTCGATGGCGCCCTGCTTGACGATCGACCCCTGCCAGTCGGGCAGCTTCGCACGGCGCCGGGCGAGCACGTCGGTGAGCAGGACGTAGCAGGCGAAGACGCCGAGGAAGTAGAAGCCGGACCATTTCGTCGCCGCGTCGAAGCCGAAGAGGGCGCCGGCCGCGATGAGCCAGGGGCGCCACCACATCGCGGGACCGGAGCCGAGGGTGCGGCCCGCGACCATGCGGTCGGCGATCCACCGCTCGAGCCTTCGCCGGTGCCATTCGCGGTCGAGCAGCACGCACGCCACCCCGGCGAAGGCGAGGAACATCACGGTGTTGTCGAGCAGGGCCACCCGGCTGAGCACGATCGCGTTGCCCTCGATCGCGAAGAGGAAACCGCCGATGAGGGCGATGAGCTGCGATCCGAAGAGGCGCTTGATGACCCACATCGCCAGGACGACCGCGAGGATGCCGACGACGGCCGTCGCGATGCGCCAGCCGAAGGCGGTCTGCACGCCGAAGAGCGCCTCGCCTGCGCCGATGATCCACTTGCCGAGCGGGGGGTGGGCGACGAACTCCGGACTGCTCGTGTAGGCGTTGACCCCGCTCGAGCTGCCCGACTCGAAGCCGGGGTTGGGGGTCGAGCCCCAGGTGCCCTCGTAACCGAGGTGGATCGTCGACCAGGAATCCTTGACGTAGTAGGTCTCGTCGAAGACGAGCTGGTGCGGGAATCCGAGGTCCCACAGCCTCAGGATCGCGGCGAGGGCGGTGACCGCGAGCGGCGCGCCCCAGTTCCACCCCCAGCGCCAGCCCGGGGTGTACTTGATCCGCTGCCACCACGCGTCGAGCCGGATGCCCCGCGGCTCGACGTCGACCTCGTCCGGGTCGACGTCGAGCGCCTCATCGAACGCATCGGGATGGGTCACGCGGGTCATGCTATCGGCGCGCCACAGCGCGCCTTCTATGCTGTGGCGGTGATCATCCTCGCCGCGACGCCGATCGGAAACCTCGGCGACGCGAGCAGGCGGCTCATCGAGGCGCTCGCCACGATCGAGGTCATCGCGGCGGAGGACACCCGCACGGCTTCGCACCTCATCCAGGCGCTGAAGATCGACGCGCACCCGCGGCTCGTCGCCCTCCACGACCACAACGAGCGCGAGCGCTCGGCCGAACTCGTCGAGCTGGCGCGCGACACCGATGTGCTCGTGCTGTCGGATGCCGGGATGCCCACCGTCAGCGACCCCGGCTACCACCTCGTGCAGGCCGCGATCGCCGCGGGCGTGAGGGTGACCGCGCTGCCCGGGCCGTCGGCGGTGCTCACCGCGCTCGCGCTGAGCGGGCTGCCCACCGACCGCTTCGCCTTCGAGGGATTCCTGCCGCGCAAGCCCGGCGAGCGCCGCACCCGTCTGGCCGCTCTCGCCGCCGAGCAGCGCACGCTCATCTTCTTCGAGTCGCCCAACCGGCTGGCCGATTCGCTCGCCGCGCTCGCCGAGGCCTTCGGCGCCGACCGCCCGGTCGTGGTCGCCCGCGAGCTCACCAAGCTGCACGAGGAGGTCCGCCGCGGCACCGCCGCCGAGCTCGCGGCGTGGGCGGCCGGCGGCGTGCGCGGCGAGATCGTCATCGTGACCGGGGGCGCGGGCGAGGTCGCGGCCTCGCTCGACGGCGGTGTGGCAGGGGTGCTCGCGCTCACGGCATCCGGCATGCGCCTCAGGGATGCCGCCGCCGAGGTCGCCGCCGCCACCGGCCTGGGTCGGCGCGAGCTCTACGAGGCCGCCCTGCGCGCGCGAGCGCCCCGCAACGCGGCCGGAGCGCAATCCCCTCGCCCATAGGATTTAAGTCATGCCTGCAGGCCGCCCGTTCTACATCACGACCCCGATCTTCTACGTCAACGACGTGCCCCACATCGGGCACGCGTACGCGGAGGTCGCGGCGGACGTGCTGGCGCGCTGGCACCGCCAGGCGGGCGATGACACCTGGCTGCTCACCGGCACCGACGAGCACGGCCAGAAGATCCTCCGCACCGCGACGGCGAACGGCGCCACCCCCAAGGAGTGGACCGATCGCCTCGTCGCCGAGGCGTGGCATCCGCTCCTCAAGACGATCGACATGTCGAACGACGACTTCATCCGCACCACCGACGAGCGCCACGAGAGCGCGGTAAAGGCCTTCATCTCGAAGCTGCATGATGACGGGTTCATCTACGAGGCCGAATACGGCGGGCTGTACTGCGTCGGCTGCGAGGAGTTCAAGCCCGAGAGCGAGATCCTCGACGGCGACGGCGAGTTCGCGGGGCAGAAGGTGTGCGCCATCCACGGTCGCCCGCTGGAGCTGCTGCAGGAGAAGAACTACTTCTTCCGGATGTCGCAGTTCCAGCAGCAGCTGCTCGACCTTTACAAGGAGCGCCCCGACTTCGTACAGCCGGAGAGCGCACGCAACGAGGTCGTCGCCTTCGTGTCGCAGGGGCTGCAGGACCTCTCGATCTCGCGGTCGACCTTCGACTGGGGCATCCCGCTGCCGTGGGACGAGTCGCACGTCCTCTACGTCTGGGTCGACGCACTGCTCAACTACATCACCGCGATCGGCTACGGCGCGGATTCCGCGAACTTCGAGCGCCGCTGGCCCGCCTATCACCTCGTCGGCAAGGACATCCTCCGCTTCCACGCGGTCATCTGGCCGGCGCTGCTCCTGGCCGCCGGCCTCGAGGTGCCTGCGGGCGTCTTCGGCACGGGATGGCTGCTCGTCGGCGGCGAGAAGATGTCGAAGTCGAAGCTCACCGGCATCGCGCCGAGCGAGATCACCGACACCTTCGGCTCGGACGCGTTCCGCTACTACTTCATGCGCGCGATCTCGCTCGGGCAGGACGGCTCATTCTCGTGGGAGGACCTCGCCGCCCGCTACCAGGCCGAGCTCGCCAACGGCTTCGGCAACCTCGCGTCACGCGTCGTCGCGATGGTGAGGCGGTACTTCGATGGGGTCGTGCCGGCGTCGGGTGCTGTCCAGGCGGCGGACGAGGCCGTGGCCGCTACCGTCGCGGCGGCCGCCGCGGCAGCGGATGCCGCGATCGAGCGCTTCGCCGTGCACGAGGCCATCGCCGCCGTGTGGGAGATCGTCGACGTCCTCAACGGCTACGTCACCGAGCAGGAGCCGTGGGCCCTCGCCAAGGACGAGACGCAGCGGGACCGGCTGGCCACCGTGCTCTACACCGCGGCCGAGGGGCTGCGCGCCCTCGCGGTGCTGCTCTCGCCCGTCATCCCCAAGGCGACGACGAAGCTGTGGTCGGCGCTCGGGGTCGAGGGTGCGCTCGGCGCGCTCGCCGCCCAGCCGCTGCGGGATGCCGGGCGCTGGGGCCGGCTGCCGGCCGGGGTTGTCGTCGGCGAGCTCGAGGCGCTGTTCCCGCGCATCGACGATGCCCGCTGACCTGACGTATCCTCCGCTGCCGGAACCGCTTGCGGTTCCGGTCTACGACAACCACACCCACCTCGACCCGTCGGTGCATCGCGACATCGAGGGTCTCGAGCGGCTCTCGCCCGCCGAGCATCTCGATCGCGCCGCCGCCGTCGGCGTCGCCGGGGTGGTGCAGGTCGGCGTCGACCTCGAGACCTCGATCTGGTCGGCCGATCGCGCCGCCGTCGACCCCAGGGTGCTGGCGGCGGTCGCCCTGCACCCCAACGAGGTACCGAGGCTGACCAAGGAGAATCTGCTCGACGACCACCTCGCGGCGATCGCAGACCTCGCAGAACTGCCGCGAGTGAGGGCCATCGGCGAGACGGGGCTCGACTTCTTCCGTACCGAGCCGCAGGACTTCGCTGCGCAGATCGCGTCGTTCGAGGCCCACATCGCCATGGCGAAGGAGCACGGCCTCGCCCTGCAGATCCACGACCGCGATGCGCATGCTGCGGTCGTCGAGACTCTGCTGCGCGTCGGAGCACCGGAGCGCACAGTGTTCCACTGCTTCTCGGGCGACGCCGCGCTCGCTCGGCTCGCCGCCGATCGAGGCTGGTACCTCTCTTTCGCCGGGACGGTGACGTTCCGGAACGCTCCGAACCTGCGCGAGGCGCTCGAGATCGCGCCGCGGGAGCTCATCCTCGTCGAGACGGATGCTCCGTACCTCACGCCGGTGCCCTGGCGCGGCCGCCCCAACGCGCCGTACCTCATCCCGCACACCGTGCGCTTCATGGCCGGGCATCTGGGCCTGGGCGTCGACGAGCTCGGCGCCCAGCTCGCGGCGAACACCGTCGCGGTCTATGGGGAGTGGTGAGCGGATGGCCGAGGTGAGGCTGCTCGGCCCCACCGAGGTGCGCACGCTCGCGGAATCCCTCGACGTCACCCCGACGAAGCGGCTCGGCCAGAACTTCGTCCACGACGCCAACACGGTGCGCCGCATCGTGCGGATCGCCGGCGTCCGCGCCGGCGAGACCGTCGCCGAGGTCGGCCCGGGTCTCGGTTCGCTGACGCTGGGACTGCTCGAGACCGGCGCCTCCGTCGTCGCCGTCGAGATCGACGGCCGGCTCGCCGACCGCCTGCCCGAGATCGTCGCCGAGTTCGCACCCGAGGCGGCCGGTCGCCTCACGGTGATCCACGAGGACGCCCTGCGCGTCACCGACCTGCCCGGCGATCCAGCCCGTCTCGTCGCGAACCTGCCCTACAACGTTTCGGTGCCCGTGCTGCTGCACCTGCTCGAGCACGTACCGTCCCTGAGATCGGGCGTCGTCATGGTTCAGGCCGAGGTCGGCCAGCGCCTTGCTGCCGGCCCCGGCGGCAAGGAGTACGGCGCACCGAGCGTCAAGGCCGCCTGGTACGGCGAGTGGGCGACGGCCGGCAGCGTGAGCCGGCAGGTGTTCTGGCCAGTGCCCAATGTGGACTCGATTCTCATATCCTTCGAGCGGCATACGTCGGAGCCGGGCGATGAGGCGCTGCGCCGCACGACCTTCCAGGTCGTCGACGCGGCCTTCCGGCAGCGCCGCAAGATGCTGCGGCAGGCGCTGGCGCCGGTGTTCGGCGACGCAGGTCGCGCCACGGCCGCCCTCGAGGAATCCGGAATCGACCCCACCCTCCGCGGCGAGCAGCTCCTCCTCGCCCAGTTCGTCGAGCTCGGGCGCCGTCTGCAGGCGGATAGGTTGTGACCATGTCCGCGTTGAACCGCGACGGGGCCGTCCAGGTGCGCGCGCCCGGCAAGCTCAACGTGTTCTTCGCCGTCGGCGAGGTGATGGACGACGGCTACCACGACGTGGCGAGCGCCTACCAGGCGGTGTCGCTCTACGAAGAGGTGCGCGCCGAGCCCGCGACCGGGTTCAGCGTCGCGTTCACCGGCCCGGTCAACGGCTCGGCGCTGCCGCTGGATTCCGAGAACCTCGCCATTCGCGCCGCGCGCGCCCTCGCCCGCAAGTTCGACTACGAGGGCGGCGTGCACCTCGACATCGAGAAGCATGTGCCGATCGCGGGCGGCATGGGCGGCGGTTCGGCGGATGCCGCAGCGACGCTCGTCGCGTGCGACGCGCTCTGGGGTCTCGGCGCCACCCGCGACGAACTGCATGAGGTTGCGGTGCGCCTCGGCGCCGACGTGCCGTTCGCTCTCACGGGTGGCACGGCGATCGGCACCGGCCGCGGTGACAAGCTCTCCCCGGCGCTGGCCACAGGCACGTTCCATTGGGTGCTCGCCCTTGCCGACTTCCCCCTCTCGACGCCCCAGGTCTATGCCGAGCTCGACGCCCACCGCGCCCGCCACAAGGTCGACATCGGGATGCCTCCCGTCCACCCGCAGGTCAGCACCGAGGTGCTTCAGGCGCTGCGCGCAGGCGACGCCGAGATGCTCGCCGAGGCCATGGGCAACGACCTGCAGGTCGCCGCCCTCCACCTCGCACCGCAGCTCGCCGCCGTGCTCGAACTCGGAGAGAAGAACGGCGCCCTCGGCGGCATGGTCACCGGATCGGGGCCGACGATCGCCTTCCTCGCCGCCGACCCCGACACGGCGCTCGAGCTGCAAGTGGCGCTGTCGGCATCGCGGGTCGAGGCGGTGCACGTCACCGGCCCGGTGCACGGCCCGCGGGTGACCTTGTGAACGGTAGCCTCGGCATCATGAGTGACGCGCAGGTGAAGATGATCGTCCTGTCGACCGAGGATCTCGACGAATCGATCAAGTTCTACACGGAGACCCTCGGGTTCCCGCTGAAGTTCCGCGATGGCAACCACTTCGCGGCGCTCGACGGGGGGACGGTGACGCTCGCGCTGGCGACGAAGCTGGATCATCCGATCTACGGCCAGGTCGTCGTCGGCATCAAGACCGACGACGTCGACGGCGTCGCCGCGGCGATCGAGGACAACGGCGGCGGCGTCGCGAGGGGGCCGTACAACGATGCCCACGAGCGCCGTGCCGTGGTGTACGACAGCCAGGGCAACGGCCTGGTCGTCTACAAGTCGCTTCCTCCGGCCTGACGCGGTTCCCCCGCGCGGAAGTCGCGAGCGACCTCGGCCAGGTCGCCGAGCGAGCGCAATCCCTCCGCGCTCTCGTCGGTGGGATGGCTGACTATCGTTTTGAGAGTTCGCTACGAGATCGGCATGACGCGCGGGCCGCCCCGGCGCAGTGCTGCCGACGGTCCCCGGAAAGAGAGCAAACGGATGTCGACGCTTCTGTACCGAATCGGCAGGGCCGCCTATGGGCGGCCCTGGTACTTCATCGGCGCCTGGCTGGTCGTGCTCGGGGTGATCGTGGGCATCCTGGTCGCGAGTCCGCCCAAGCTGAGCACCGAGATCCGCATCGACGGCACGCCGTCGCAGAGCGTGATCGACAACCTTGCCCAGCGCCTGCCTGCGGCCGCGGGCGGGCAGGGCATCATCGCCTTCGAGGCGCCGACGGGCGAGCGAATCGACACGGGCGCGAATCTGACCGCCCTGACGAAGGCGATCGATGCGGTCTATGGCGCGCCGCACGTGGTGAACGCGCCTGAGGAGTTCGCCGCCCAGGTGGCCAGCGGCCAGGCGACCGCACTCCTGCAGGCGGCTGCCGCGATCGCCAAGGCGGATGCCGCCTTGCCTCCCCCCGCACGGGCGCAGCCGACTCCGCTGCTCGTCGGCGGCCAGCAGGTGCCGGGCGTGGCGATCTCTCCGAACGGCCAGGTCGCCCTCTTCCAGTTCGAGTTCGACAAGCAGACCTACGAGCTGCCGGCATCCGCCATCAGCCACACGGTCAACGTCTCCGAGCAGGCCGTGAGCGCGCAGGGCATTCGCGTGCTGCCCTCATCGGCCATGATCGCGGCGCCGGCACTGGTCGGCCCGGGCGAGATCATCGGGCTCATCGTCGCCGCACTCGTGCTCCTCATCACGCTCGGCTCCGTCGTCGCAGCAGGGCTCCCGCTCGGCACCGCGCTGATGGGCATCGCCGTCGGGGTCGGCGGCGCCTTCACGTTCTCGCATCTGGTCACCATGCAATCGCTGACCGCCATGCTCGCCCTCATGGTCGGTCTCGCCGTCGGCATCGACTACTCGCTCTTCATCGTCAACCGGCAACGCCGACTCATCCTCGACCAGAAGCTCCTGGCGCACGAAGCCACCGGGAGGGCGCTCGGCACGTCGGGCAGCGCCGTCGTGTTCGCCGGAACCACGGTCATCATCGCCTTGCTGGCGCTGATGGTGGTGCGCGTCCAGATGCTCACCACGATGGCCGTCGTCGCGGCCGTGACGGTGGCCATCGCGGTGATCGCCGCCAACACGCTGCTGCCGGCTCTGCTGGGCCTGATCGGCGAGCGGATCTGCTCCGCCAAGACCAGGCTCAAGGCGGAGCAGAACTCCGTGGTCGGCGGCGCGCACCGGGTGGCGCACGCCTGGTCCACGTTCCTCACCCGGCACCGCGTCCTCTCTGTCGTCGCCGCGGTGATCATCGCCGGTGCCGTCGCGATTCCGATGGCGACGATGGATCTCGGCCTGCCCGCCGGGTCCAGCTACAACAAGGGAACCCCCCAGCGCGCCAGCTACGACGTGATCGACAGTGCTTTCGGCGAAGGCTACAACGGTCCGCTCGTCGTCGCCGCCGACAGCCCGGACGGGAAGGGGATCAGCACCCAGAACCTGGTCAATCTGGATCGCGACCTGAGCGGCCTGCCCGGTGTGGCAGCCGTGCAGCTGGCCGGGCTCAGTCCCGACGCCGCGACCGCGATCTTCTCCGTCACGCCCGCCACCGGGCCCACCGATCCGAAGACCACGGATCTGATCCACGTGGTCCGCGACCGCGCGGCCGGCTTCGAGGGCGTGCAGGGCGTCACCGTCGGCGTCACCGGCTTCACCGCCCTCGCCGTCGACATCTCCGCCCGGCTCGCCCAGGTGCTGCCGCTCTATCTCGCCGTGGTCATCGGGCTCTCGCTGATCGTGCTGCTCCTCGTGTTCCGGTCGATCGTCGTGCCGCTGAAGGCCACCGTAGGATTCCTGCTCACCGTCTTCGCCACCTTCGGAGCGACCACCGCTGTGTTCCAGTGGGGCTGGGTGCAGGGCATCCTCGGGCTCAACGCCACCTCGCCCGTGCTCAGCCTCCTGCCGATCGTCGTCACGGGCGTGCTCTACGGCCTCGCCATGGACTACGAGGTCTTCCTCGTCTCGTCCATGAAAGAAGCGCACGTCCACGGGCACCGCGGGCGCGAATCCGTCGTCTTCGGCTTCTCGCTCGCCAGCCGGGTCGTGGTCGCCGCGGCGATCATCATGACGTCGGTGTTCGCCGGATTCGCGTTCAACGAGGACCCCATGATCAAGCAGTTCGGCTTCGCGCTCGCCTTCGGCATCCTCATCGACGCCTTCGTCGTGCGCATGACCTTCGTCCCCGCGATCATGGCCCTCTTCGGCGACAAGGCCTGGTGGCTGCCCCGCTGGCTCGACCGCGTCCTCCCCAACTTCGACATCGAGGGAGACGCCCTCGTGCGTTCGATCGCGGCCCAGCAGGTGCGCGAGAACGCGGCCTGACGGAGGCGGTCGACGCGGCCGTGCGCGCGTGGTGAGGTACGGTTTCCATATCGACTATGGATTTCATACCAACGAGGTGAAGGCGACCGATCGGATCGCCTGCAGTTCGTTCCACGCGGCCGTCGAGTTGATCGGCAAGCGCTGGAACGGGGTGATCATCGAGGCGCTTCTGACCCGGGCGCTGCGGTTCTCCGAACTGCGCGGCGCGATCCCGGAGATCACGCCGGCCATGCTCTCGCAGCGGCTCAAGGAGCTCGAAAGGCAGCAGCTGGTGCGGCGCGAGGTCTCGGCCGAGCGCCCGGTAGAGGTGACCTATTCACTCACCGCCGTCGGGCGGCAGCTCTCGGTCGTGCTCGATGCCGTGGCGGAGTGGAGCCTGGGTTGGTCCGGCGAAGAAGGGAAAGGCAGACTATGGAACTCGGCATCTACTCATTCGGCGAGCTGATCGAGAATCCCGGCGAGGATCAGGCGCGCAGCGTCCACCAGCGGTTCGAGCAGGTTCTCGAGCTGGCGCGGCTGGCGGATGCCGGCGGCCTCGACCTCATCGGGCTCGGCGAGCACCATCGGCCCGACTTCACCATTTCCGCTCCCGAGGTGGTGCTCGCGGCGATCGCGGGCCAGACGTCCCGGCTGCGACTGGCGACCGCGGTCACCGTGCTCTCCAGCCAGGACCCGGTGCGGGTCTTCGAGCAGTTCGCGACGCTCGACCACGTCTCGAACGGGCGTGCCGAGATCTTCGCCGGCCGCGGCGCGTTCATCGAGTCGTTCCCGCTGTTCGGCTACGACCTGGCGGACTACGACGACCTGTTCGACGAGAAGCTGAAGCTGCTCGTGCGGCTGCGCGAGGAATCCACGCTCACGTGGAGCGGCCGGTTCCGCTCGGCTCTCGACCACGCCGAGGTTTCGCCGCGGCCGCTGCAGGAGCCGCTGCCGATCTGGGTCGCCATCGGCGGCACACCCGCCTCGGCGGTGCGCGCAGGTCTGCTCGGCCTGCCCATGGTGATGGGCTTCTTCGCCGGCCCTGAGCAGTTCGTTCCCCGCGTCCAGCTCTACCGCCGCGCCGCAGAGCAGGCCGGCCACGACCCCGCGACGCTGCGGCTCGCGGTCAGCGGCCACATGTTCGTCGGGAAGACCTCGCAGGGCGCCCGCGACGAGTACTTCCCCTACTACTCCAGCTACCTGCGGCAGGGCATGGGCAGACCTTTCCCGCGCGAGGCCTTCGACTCGTGGATCGCCGCCAGCCTGCCGGTCGGCAGCCCCCAGCAGGTCGTGGACGCGATCATGCTGCGGGTCGAGCTGCTCGGCATCGACCGCTTCGTGGGCCAGATCGACGCCGGCAACCCGCCCTGGGCCATGACGGCGGAATCCCTCGAGCTCTACATGACCGAGGTCGCCCCCGTCATCCGCCGCGAGACGGCGTCGGCCGCCGTGAAGGCGTGAGCCGGTACCGCCGCGAACTCGCCTGACAGCCATGGCGGGAATGGTCGGCGGTCGGGTCGACGACCCGATCGCACCAGCGCTCGCGCGGGAAGGGCAGGGATCCCGCCTCGGGCGGCTCCGTGATCGCCGGCGGACCCCCGTCGGCCGCAGCACGCCGCGCGAAGACCCGGAATGCCGGGCGATTTCGACTCTCGACCCGCTCGGGGCGTAACACGTGCCTTCGCCTCGTCGGGTGACGAGGCAATGGCGCTGGACCTCACGCGCGTCGACACGCCTACCCTGGAGAGGACATGGCGCATCTACTGGGCGGCGAGGCGCTGCACCTCGAATACCCGACCAAGGTCGTGTTCGACTCGGTGACCCTCGGGGTGAACGAGGGCGACCGCATCGGCGTCGTCGGCCGCAACGGCGACGGCAAGTCGACCCTGCTCAGACTGCTCGCCGGTCTCGTCGAGCCCGACTCCGGGCGGGTGACCCGGCGGCGGGATGTCGCGGTCGGCGTCCTCGACCAGTCCGACACCCTCGATGAGACGCTCGCCGTCGGCCGTGCGATCGTCGGCGAGGCCGCCGAGCACGAGTGGGCGTCGAGCGCACGCATCCGCGATGTCATCGGCGGGCTCGTCGGCGACATCCCGTGGGACGCCGTGGTCGGCTCGCTCTCGGGCGGTCAGCGCCGCCGCGTCGCGCTGGCCGCGCTGCTCGTCGGGGAGTGGGACGTGCTCTTCCTCGACGAGCCGACGAACCACCTCGACGTCGAGGGCATCGCCTGGCTCGCCGCGCATCTCCAGCGCCGTTGGGCGGCGTCGGCGGGCGGGCTCGTCGTCGTCACCCACGACCGGTGGTTCCTCGACGAGGTGTCGACGGCGACGTGGGAGGTGCACGACCGCATCGTCGAGCCGTTCGAAGGCGGGTACGCGGCCTACATCCTGCAGCGCGTCGAACGCGACCGGATGGCGGCAGCGAGCGAGCAGCGCCGACAGAACCTCGCCCGCAAAGAGCTCGCCTGGCTGCGCCGCGGCGCGCCCGCGCGCACGTCGAAGCCGAAGTTCCGCATCGAGGCGGCGAACATGCTCATCGAGGACGTGCCGCCGATCCGGGATTCCACCTCGCTCCAGCACCTCGCGGTGGCGCGACTCGGCAAGGACGTCGTCGACCTCCTCGGCGTCTCGGTCGCCTTCGACGGCAGGCCCGTGCTGCGGGAGGTGGAGTGGCGCATCGCGCCAGGCGAGCGCACCGGAATCCTCGGCGTCAACGGCGCCGGCAAGTCGACGCTGCTCGGCCTGGTCGCCGGCACGGTCGCACCGACCTCGGGGCGGGTGAAGCGCGGTACGACGGTCAAGGTCGTGACCCTCACCCAGCGCCTCGACGAACTCGACGAGCACCTCGACGAACCGGTGCGCACCGTCATCAGCGCGCTGCGCACCAGCTATACCGTCGGCGCCGGTTCGAAGGCGCAGGACCTCACCCCGGGCCAGCTGCTCGAGCAACTGGGGTTCTCGAGCGCGCAGCTCTCGACGCCGGTGAAGGACCTCTCGGGCGGTCAGAAGCGGCGTCTGCAACTGCTGCTCATCCTGCTCGAACAGCCGAACGTGCTCATCCTCGACGAGCCGACCAATGACCTCGACACCGACATGCTCGCGGCCATCGAGGACCTGCTCGACTCGTGGCCGGGCACGCTGCTCGTCGTGTCTCACGACCGGTACTTCCTGGAGCGCGTGACCGACCAGCAGTACGGGATCCTCGACGGGCATCTGCGGCATCTGCCGGGCGGCGTGGATGAGTACCTGCGACTCCGGCAGCGCGAGGTGGACGCCGGCCGCCGCGGCGAACTCGGGAAGAACGCGCCCGACGCCGCCGGGGGAGTCCCTGGTCCGGCCGCGCCGGGCGAAACCACCTCGGTCAGCCGCGGTGAGGGCCTGCCGGTGTCCGGCGCCGAGCGCCGCACCGCCGAGAAGGAGCTCGCCGCGATCGAGCGCAAGCTCGTCAAGCTGCAGGCCGAGATCGAGGCCGACCATGAGCGCCTCGCCGGGCACGACCAGTCCGACTATATCGGCCTCGGCGCCCTCAGTGCCGGCCTGCGCTCGCTCGAGACCGGGGTCGCCGATCTCGAGACCCGCTGGCTGGAGCTGCAGGAGCTTCTCGGCTAGGGCGCGGTCGCTTCCGGCGTGCTCGAGACCATCGGGCGAGGCGAGGAGGACGCGCTCTCCGGGATCCGAGGCCGGTCCGCTCGCGTCAACCGGTGACGCGCACCCTCCGAGGGACGAGCGTGAGCACGTGGCGGTCGCCATCCGGAGGCCCGAAGGATTCGAGGGTCCGGCCGTAGCGCGCGAGGATCCGCGTCAGGAAGGCGAGGTCGGGGTCGTCCTCGACGACGAGGTCGCCGCGCACGTCGATCGTCCGGTACGCGTTGGCGGGGTCGATGACGAAGAGGCTCCCGGCGGGCGTGGCGAGCGCGTTCCGGTAGCGCTGCCTGCTGCCGTGGATCGAGGTGCGGATCACGTCGCCGTCGAGCAGGAACCAGATCGCGCTCGTCTGCGGGCGCCCGTCGGGGCCGATCGTCGTGAATCCGGCGGCCTCCGTCGTCGTGAGCAGGTCGCGGTGGGACTCGGGGATCGCGGCGGCGTCGGTCATGACTCCAGTCTGCCGCAGCCGGCGCGCCGCCCCCGGCGGAGCTGTCAGCCCTGGAAGCGGAAGAGCAGCGATTCGCGTCGGACGAATCCGACGGACTCGTAGAGGCGGATGGCGGCCTCGCGCGACGGCCGCGAGGTGAGGTCGACGGTGCGCGCCCCGAGGCGGTTCGCCTCGTCGAGCAGGGCGCGCAGCAGCAGGCGGCCGACGCCGTGGCCGCGCTCGGCGGAATCCACCACGACGTCGTCGATATGCGCGCGCACCCCGGTCGGGATCGCGTAGTGGATGAGCGACGCCATGCCGACGATGGTGCCGTCGACCCGCGCGATGAAGAGCGCGGCCGAGTCGCTCGCGACCATGGCCTCGACCAGTTCGCGCGAGTAGGCCGCGCTGCTCGAGAGCTGCGGCAGCAGCGCCCTGACGGCCTCGGCGACCTCGCCGGTGAGCTCCGAGACGATTTCGACGGTAGCAATCGGCTGCTCGGCTGGCACGAGAAGCATCATCCCGTATACCCCGGCGGTTTGGCGAGATTCCGGGTGCGCGGGCGCGATTGCGCGCCACCGGTCCGCGCGCTGCGGAACTGCCCTGCACAAGTTCACTCGCCGTCCACCGCCGCTGGGTCATCCGTTTCCGTTCGCCTGGGAAGAATGCTTCGGATACCCGGAGCACAGCCCCCCTGTGCACTCCCTGCATGCCGGCGAGCTCGTCGCCGACGCCGTCACGGCCTGGTTCGGGGAGCGCAAGGTGCTCGACAGGGTGTCGCTCGACATGACGGCGGGCGAGGTCCGCCTCGACGGCCAGGACATCTACTCGCCCAGCGTCAAGATCACAACGGCGCGCCGCCACGTCGGCATGATCTTCCAGAAGCCGAACCCGTTCCCCGCGATGTCGATCTACGAGAACGTCGTCGCAGGCCTCAAGCTCTCGGGCATCCGCGCGAGCCGCGAGCAGAAGGACATCCTCGTCGAGGACTCCCTCCGCAAGGCCGCGCTCTGGGACGAGGTCAAGGACCGCCTCGACCAGCCCGGCGGCGGCCTCTCCGGCGGGCAGCAGCAGCGGTTGTGCATCGCGCGGTCGCTGGCGATGTCGCCGCGGGTACTGCTCATGGACGAGCCCTGCTCGGCCCTCGACCCCACCTCGACCCGCCGTGTCGAGGAGACCATCGCGTCGCTGCGCGGCTCGGTGACGATCGTCATCGTCACCCACAACATGCAGCAGGCCGCCCGCGTCTCCGACCGCACCGCGTTCTTCCTCGCCGCGCAGAACACCCCCGGCGTCATCGTCGAGTACGGCGACACCGAGGCGATGTTCGAGCACCCGCAGGATTCGCGGACGCGCGACTACGTCGGCGGTCGCTTCGGCTGAGACCAGTGCCGCGTCACCTCGCCGTGCCGAGCCTTCCGCGGCGATCCGGCTACCGCGTTTCGCCAGCCGACGGCGATTGATCCACCGGATCAACCGCCCCCAGTCGGCTGCGCGAATCGAACCCGACGGTGAGCTTCCGCAGCAGGCCCGCGAGCTTGGCCTGATCCGAGGCGCCGATCGCGCTGAGGATGTCGTGCTCGGCGTCGACGAGGCGCGTGATCGCGGCATCCACCCGGGTGAGCCCCTTCGGGGTCATTCGCACCAGGATGCCGCGGCCATCGGCCGGGTCGGGCGTGCGCTCGACGAATCCGCGCTCGACGAGGCGGTCGATGCGGTTCGTCATCGTGCCGCTGGCGACGAGCGTCTGGGTGAGCAGCGCCTTGGGGGAGAGCTGGTATGGATCGCCGGCGCGGCGCAGCGCCGCGAGCACGTCAAACTCCCACGAGGGGAGGCTGGAGCGGCTGAACGCCGACTTGCGGGCCCGGTCGAGGTGGTGCGAGAGCCGGTCGACGCGCGAGAGCACCTGCATCGGCGTGAAGTCGAGGTCGGGCCGTTCGCGCAGCCACGCGTCGACGATGCGGTCCACTTCGTCCTGTTCCCGGGCTGCCATGGCGAAAGCCTAAGTGGGCTGACCGTCGGTCTCAGGTCGTCGAGCCTTTCGCGGTAGTCTGGCTGCCGCCTCCAGTCGGCCGCGCAGTCCGAGATGGTGTAACGGCAGCACGACGGCCTTTGGAGCCGTTAAGTCCTGGTTCGAATCCAGGTCTCGGAACTTCGCGCCGGCGCGATCGATCCAGCGCGGCGCGCTCAGGTGGCCGCCCCGACGGGGCGTCCGCGCGTCGGCGAGAGGCGGCGGGTACAGTGCGCTAACGGAATCCTCGCGCTTCGGGGCGGAACCCCTAGCGGTTCTCTCACGCTCAGGTCCGCCGCGTCATGCTGTAGTCATGACCGCTCTGTCCCGCGCCCGCGGCGCCCTCTGGTCCCTCGCCCTCGGCGACGCGCTCGGGATGCCGACGCAGAATCTGCCGCGCGCCTTCGTGCGGGCGCGCTACGGGCTGCTCGGCGGCTTCCAGCCCGGCCCGGCCGAGAACGAGATCAGCGCCGGCCTGCCGGCGGGGCGCGTCACCGACGACACCGACCAGGCGCTCATCCTTGGCCGACTGCTCGTCGCGGGCGGCGGGCACGTCGCGCCGCGCGCCTTCGCCGACGCCCTGCTCGACTGGGAGCGCCGGATGCGCGAGGCGGGCTCGCACGACCTGCTCGGCCCGTCCACCTCGCGCGCGCTGGCGCTCGCCGCCGAGGGCGTGCCGCCCGATCAGACCGGCCGCCACGGCACGACGAACGGGGCCGCCATGCGCATCGCGCCCCTCGGCATCGCCGTGCCGGCCGAGCCGGTCGGAGCGCTCGTCGACGCCGTCGAGGAGTCGACCATCGTCACCCACCACACCGGTCTCGCCATCGCCGGCGCCGCCGCGGTCGCGGCGGCGGTGAGCGCCGGAGTGTCCGGGGCCGGCCCGGCCGCGGCGCGTGCGGTCGCGGTCGAGGCCGCGCGTCTGGGGCAATCCCGCGGCGAATGGGCGGCCGGTCCGTCGGTCGCGGCGCGTATCGCCTGGGCGGTCGACCTCGTCGCCGGGTGCGACCCTGCCGAGGCGCTCGAGCGCATCGACGATCTCGTCGGCACGAGCGTCGCGACGCAGGAATCCGTGCCCGCCGCGTTCGCCGTCGCCGCGCTGTTCCCCGCCGACCCCTGGAACGCGACCCGCCATGCGGCGAGCCTCGGCGGGGACTCCGATACCATCGCCGCCATCGCGGGGGCGATCGCGGGCGCCGCCGCCGGCGTCGAGGCGATCCCGGTCGCGGCGCTGGCCGAGCTCGCCGCCGCCAACCCCGGACTCGGCGTCGACGCGCTCGCCGGCGAGCTGCTCGCCCTGCGCGAGGCGGCAGCGGAGGCGGCGCGATGAGTGCCCGGGTCGTCTCGCCCGCCAGCATCCTCGTCGACCTCGCGATCGAGGTGCCGGCGCTTCCGGAGCGCGGCGGCGACGTCGTCGCGCGCGCCTCGCGCACCGAAGTGGGCGGCGGGTTCAACCTCATCGCCGCCGCCGCCCGGCAGGGGATCGAATGCGTGTACGCCGGGCCGCACGGCGTCGGCCGATACGGCGACCTGGTGCGGGCGGCGCTCGCAGCCGAGGGCGTCCGCATCGTCGCCGCACCCCGCACCGACGCCGACACCGGCTACTGCGTCGCCCTCATCGAGCCCGACGCCGAGCGGACCTTCGTCACCGTGACCGGAGTCGAGGCCCAGGTGACCGCCGCCGAGCTCGACGCCGCGGGAATCCGCCCCGACGACGTCGTCGCGCTCTCCGGGTACGACCTCGCCTACCCGGGGAGCGGCCCGGTGCTCGGGCGCTGGCTCGGCACCGCCCCGCCCGCCCGCTACGCGCTCGACCCCGGACCGCTCGTCGCCGAGATCCCGACCGGGATCCTCGCCGCCGCGCTCGCCCGCGTCGAGATCCTCACCCTCAACCAGCGCGAGGCGCGGCTGCTCGGCGATGCGCCGGACGCCTCGGGCACGGTGCTCCTCGACGCGGTGCGCGCCGTCCCGGCATTGAACCCGGCCGCGCTCGTCGTGGTGCGCGAAGGCGCGGCGGGATGCGTCGCGGCGGGCGGCGCTCTCGGCGATACCGCCCTCGCGGTGCCGGCGCCCGCGGTCGAGGCCGTCGACACCAGCGGAGCCGGCGACACCCACACCGGGGTGCTGCTCGCCGAGCTCGCCCGCGGCACCGAGGCGGTCGAGGCGCTGCGCCTCGCCACCCTCGCCGCCGCGATCTCGGTCACGCGCCGGGGGCCGGCTCAGGCGCCTGCTCGCGCTGAAATAGTCGCGGCAGGATTAGGCGCATGACCGACGCGAACCTCGCCATCGTCGTTCTCGCCGCCGGCCAGGGCACGCGGATGAAGTCGCCCGTTCCCAAGGTGCTCCACGTGCTCGCCGGGCGGCCGTTGCTCGACCACGTGCTCGGCACGGCGGCCGAGCTCGGGGCATCCGCCGTCATCGTCGTCGTGCGGCACGAGCGCGACCTCGTCGCGTCGGCCGCGCTCCAGGCGCTGCCGGGGGCGATCATCGTCGATCAGGACGACCTTCCGGGCACCGGCCGCGCCGTCGAGCTGGCCCTCGCGGTCCTGCCGGCCGGCTTCGACGGCGACGTGCTCATCCTCAGCGGCGACGTGCCGCTGCTCGACGCGGGCACGCTGCACGGGCTGCTCGAGACGCATCGCGACTCGGGTGCCGCGGTGACCCTCCTGTCGATGATGGCCACTGACCCGGACGGCTACGGGCGGATCATCCGCGGCGCCGGCGGCGCGCTCGCGCGCATCGTCGAGCAGCGGGATGCGACGGAGGGCGAGAAGGCCGTCCGCGAGGTCAACGGCGGCATCTACGTCTTCCGGGCGCGGCCGCTTGCCGCCGCGCTCGCCCGGATCGGCACCGACAACGCGCAGGGCGAGAAGTACCTCACCGACGCGATCGCCGTGCTGCGCGCCGCAGGACTGCCCGCGAGCGCGGTCGTCGTCGCGGACGCGTGGCGCATCGAGGGCGTCAACGACCCCGATCAGCTCGCCGCCGCCGAGGCCGCGTACTTCCGCCACCTGGCCCCCTGAGACGCGAAGCCCGTGGCCGGGTGCGACTGCGCCTGACCGGGGGCGAGGTGGGAAAGTTTCGCTCGGTAGGATGACCGTGCAGCCGCGATCCGGGCGCGGCTCAGGAAGGCGGGCCACGTGTCGGGCATCGAGATGGCGACATCGCGGCGGCTGGTCCTGATCTCAGGCCGAGCCCACCCCCAGCTGGCCGCCGACATCGCCCGCGAGCTCGAGACCGAGTTGGTGCCCACCGAGTCCCGCACCTTCGCCAACGGCGAGATCTACGCCCGTTTCGGCGAGAGCGTGCGCGGCGCGGATGCCTTCGTCATCCAGTCGCACACCTCGCCCATCAACGAGTGGCTCATGGAGCAACTCATCATGGTCGACGCGCTCAAGCGTGCCTCGGTGAAGCGCGTCTCGGTCGTCGCCCCGTTCTACCCTTACGCCCGCCAGGACAAGAAGGGCCGCGGCCGCGAGCCGATCTCGGCCCGCCTCGTCGCCGATCTGTTCAAGGCGGCCGGCGCCGACCGCATCATGTCGGTCGACCTGCACGCGGCGCAGATCCAGGGCTTCTTCGACGGTCCTGTCGACCACCTCTTCGCCATGCCGGTGCTGCTCGAGCATTTCCAGAAGCAGCTCGACCCGAAGACCCTCACCGTGGTCTCGCCCGATATGGGCCGCGTGCGCGTCGCCGACGTCTGGAGCGACAAGCTCGGTGCGCCGCTCGCCATCATCCACAAGCGCCGCGACCCGAAGATCGCGAACCAGGTCAGTGTCCACGAGATCGTCGGCGAGGTCGAGGGCCGCGTCTGCCTGCTCGTCGACGACATCATCGACACCGGCCGCACCATCGTGAAGGCCGCCGAGGCGTTGAAGAAGGCGGGCGCGACCGGCGTCGTCGTCGCGGCGACCCACGCCGTGTTCAGCGACCCGGCCGTCGAGATCCTGCAGAGCGACTTCATCGACTCCGTCGTCGTCACCGACACGCTCCCGGTGGCCGAGTACAAGCGGTGGGACCGCCTCACCGTGCTCTCCATCGCACCGCTCATCGCCCGCGCCATCCACGAGGTCTTCGCGGACGGGTCGGTCACGAGCATGTTCGATGGTGCGGCATAGGGGTCCGAAGAGCGTGCCGGCGGGTGTCGCCTTCCGCGGCGCCCCGGGGGGCAGCTCGTGACGACCCTCGAGTGCGGTTATTTTCACGCCGGCCTATGCCGGAGCTGCACTCTCATCGAGATTCCCTACTCTCGCCAGCTCGCCGACAAGCAGGCGCGCGCTGAGGCGTTGATCGGCGGGGCCGACGGGGCCGGCGGCATCGAGTGGCTCGAGCCGGTCGCGAGCGAGGTCGCGCACTTCCGCACGAAGGCGAAGATGGTCGTCGGCGGCACCGCGGATGCCCCGACACTCGGCATCCTCGACGCCGAAGGCCGCGGCGTCGACCTCAGCGACTGTCCGATCGTCGACGGCCGCGTCCTCGCCGCTCTGGCGCCGATCACGCGGTTCATCGCCCTCGCCGCGATCACCCCGTACGCGGTGCCGAGCCGCCGCGGCGAGCTCAAGCATGTCATCGTGACCGTCTCGCCGGCGGGCGACCTCATGGTGCGCTTCGTGCTGCGCTCGAGCGAGCCGGTGCCGCGCATCCGCAAGCACCTCGGCACGCTGCTCGACGCCATCCCCGGTCTCGCCGTCGTCAGTGCGAACATCCAGCCCGTCCACGCTGCAATCCTCGAGGGCGACGAGGAGATCGCCATCCACGGCGACGTGCTCGAGCTCGCCTTCGACGGCGTGACGCTGCAGCTGCTGCCGCGCAGCTTCGTGCAGACGAACAACGGCATCGCCGCCGGCCTCTATCGCGCCGGCGCCGCCTGGCTCGCCGAGGTGGAACCCGGCCGCGTCTGGGACCTCTACAGCGGCGCGGGCGGATTCGCACTGCACGCCGCCGCGGCGGGCAGCCGGGTCGTCGGCGTCGAGGTGAGCGAGGCGGCGGTGGCGAGCGCGCAGGCTGCGGCACGGGCCTTCGGCGTCGACGCGGACTTCCTCGCCGACGACGCGACCCGGTTCGCGCTCGAGGCGGTCGAGACCCCCGGCGCCGTCATCGTCAACCCGCCGCGCCGCGGCATCGGGGCCGAACTCGCGGGGTGGCTCGAGGATTCCGGAATCCGCCACGTCCTCTACTCCAGCTGCAACGCCGAAAGCCTCGCGCGCGACCTCGCCGCGATGCCGTCGCTGAGGCCGGTGCGGGCGCAGGTGTTCGACATGTTCCCGCACACGGCGCACTTCGAGACCCTCGTGCTGCTCGCGCGCGATCCGGCCGGTCGCGGCCACTAGCGTTTTTCCTATGACCGACGGCTCCGCGCGCTTCTTCCGGCTCGCGCTCGCGACCCTCGTCGTCGGACTGCTCGTCGGCGCGGCGTCCGCGCTCATCGCGCTGCTGCTGCGCGCGGTCGAGTGGCTGGCGTGGGGCTACGCCGAGAGCTCGGCGGTGCCCGGCGCCGATGCCGCGGACCCGTGGCGGCGCCTCATCGCCGTCGTCGCGGCCGGCGTGGTGGTGAGCGTCGGCTGGTGGCTGCTGCGGGGTCGCGCCACGGCGGTGCCCTCCGTGGCCAAGGCGGTCGACGGCGAACGGATGCCGTGGTGGCAGACCCTCGTGCACGTCGCCCTCCAGGGTGTCCACGTCGGCGCCGGCGCCTCGATCGGGCGCGAGGTCGCGCCGCGCGAGCTCGGCGCGCTCATCGGCGGCTGGTTCGCGGACGTGATGGGCTTCGACGCCCGCCACCGGCGGGTCCTCGCCGCCGCCGCCGCGGGAGCCGGCCTCGCAGGCGTCTACAACGTGCCGCTTGCGGGCGCGCTGTTCGCGGTCGAGATCCTGCTCGCCGAGTTCAGCCTCGAGGCCTCCGCCGTCGCGCTCGGCACCTCGGCGATCGCCGCGCTCGTCGCGAGCGTCGTCGTCGGCGGGGTGCCGTTCTTCCTCGTCGACGCGGGCGCGCCGAGCTGGTCGCTCGCGGTGTGCGCGCTCGTCGCGGGCCCGGTCTTCGGCGCGATCGGGTTCGCGTTCGAGCGTGCGTCGGCGTGGGCGGAGCGCACCAAGACGACCGACCGCACCATCCTCTGGATGCTGCCCGCCATGGCCTTCGCGACGGGCCTGTTCGGTCTCGCGTTCCCGCAGATCATGGGCAACGGCCGCTCCATCGGCCAGCTCGCCTTCGCCTCGCCGGGCCTCGGAAGCGTCGTGCTGCTTCTCGTGCTCTTCGCCTCGAAGGGTCTCTTCACGGTCGGCACGCTGCACTCCGGCGCGTCCGGCGGCGTGCTGCAGCCGGCGATCGCGCTCGGCGCCTCCTCGGGCGCCGTCATCGGAATCCTCTGGTCGTCGATGTGGCCGGGGTCGCCGGTCGCCGCCTTCGCGCTGCTCGGCGCCGCGGCGGTGCTCGCCGCCTCGCAGCGCTCGCCGTTCACCGCGATCGCGATCGTCCTCGAACTGACGGCGGCGCCGCTCGGATTCCTCGCCCCCGTCGGCCTCGCGGTGCTCGGCTCGATCCTGACGCGTCAGCTCCTGCAGCACCGGCGGGACAGGTCGAGGGTCCTGGACCTCTAGCAGCGCCGCTGGTCGAGCCTGTCGACATCAGCGGTGCGGTCGTTTCGACACCGGCGCTCTGCGCCCTGCTCGATGACCGAGTGCTAGTGCCAACTCGGGGCCGTCTCGATCTCGGAGCGGTCGCCCGACCACAGGGTGTGGAACGTGCCCTCACGGTCGACCCGCCGATAGGTGTGCGCGCCGAAGAAGTCGCGCTGCCCCTGCACGAGCGCCGCGGGCAGGCGCGCCGCACGCAGCCCGTCGTAGTACGCGAGCGAGGACGAGAAGGCCGGGGCGGGGATTCCGGCCTGCGCCGCCGCGACGACCACCCGGCGCCAGGCATCCTGTGCGCCCTCGACGACGTCGCGGAAGAACGGCGCGAGCACGAGTGCGACCAGTCCCGGCGAGTCGGCGTAGGCCTCCGCGATGCGACCCAGGAAGCCGGCGCGGATGATGCATCCGGCACGCCAGATGCGGGCGATCGCGCCCTTGTCGATCGACCACGAAAACTGCTCGGCGCCGGCGACGATCTCGTCGAAGCCCTGCGAGTAGGCGATGATCTTCGACGCGTAGAGCGCCTGGCGGACATCCTCGATGAAGGCGTCCGGGTCGGGGGCCGTCCACCCCGACGGACCGGGCAGGCCCGCCGCCGCCTCGCGCTGCGCCGGCTTCGACGACAGCGAACGGGCGAACACCGCCTCGGCGATGCCCGAGACCGGCACGCCGAGGTCGAGGGCGTTCTGCACCGTCCACGCGCCGGTGCCCTTGGCGGCGGCCTGGTCGACGATGACGTCGACGAGGGGGCGACCGGTCGCGGCATCCGCCTGGCGCAGCACCTCGGCGGTGATCTCGATGAGGTAGGACTCGAGCTCGCCCGCATTCCACCCGGCGAAGATGTCGGCGATCTCGGCGGGGGTCCTCCCGGTGCCGCGGCGGATGAGGTCGTAGGCCTCGGCGATGAGCTGCATGTCGGCGTACTCGATGCCGTTGTGCACCATCTTGACGAAGTGGCCGGCGCCGTCGGTGCCGACATGGGTCACGCACGGCTCGCCGTCCGGAGCCTTCGCCGCGATGGAGGCGAGGATCGGGCCGAGGGTCCGGTACGACTCGGCCGAGCCGCCCGGCATGATCGACGGGCCGTGGAGCGCGCCCTCCTCGCCGCCCGAGATGCCCGTGCCCACGAAGTGCAGGCCCGCTTCGCGCAGGGCCTTCTCGCGGCGGATGGTGTCGTGGAAGTTCGCGTTGCCGCCGTCGACGATGATGTCGCCCGGCTCGAACACCCGCACGAGCTCGTCGATGACGGCGTCGGTGCCCGCGCCCGCCTGCACCATGATGATCGCGGTGCGGGGCGCGGCGAGGGACGCGGCGAACTCGTCGTAGGTGCGCGCGGCGAGGAATCCCGCCTCGGGATGCTCGGTGATGAGCGTCTCGGTGCGCGCCCAGGAGCGGTTGAAGACCGCGACCGTGTTGCCCTCGCGGCTGGCGAGGTTGCGGGCGAGGTTGGATCCCATCACCGCAAGGCCGACGACACCGATGTTGGCGGATCTCTCTGGCATGGTCTCAAGCCTAGAGGCGGGTCGCGCGGTGCGCGCGGCGCCGGGCGACCCGCCTCGTCGTCGCTACTGCGGGCCGGGCTGGGTTCGGTTGGCGCGCAGCACCTCGAGGCGGGCGCGGTACTCCTTCTCGTCGATGTCGCCGTTGGCGAACCGCTCGGCGAGGGTGCGCTCGGCATCCGCCGTCGAGTTCCAGGGGCCGCCCCTGGGGCCGCCCCAGGGGCCGTATCCGCCCCACGGCCCGTTGCTCCACTGCCCGGAGCGGTGCCAGCGGCGTCGACCGAACACGATGGCGAGCACGATGATCGCGAGGAAGAGGAACCAGCCGATCGGGATGAAGACCCAGTACGGCGAGAACGCGTGGTACATCATGTACGAAGTCTTTCTTGCAGACGATCGGAATTCCCTGACATCCCCAGTCTCCGCTGTTTCGCGCTTTCGGGGATCCGCCGCGGGGAGTGACTCCCGCTGCTCCCGCGGGATGACGCGGGATGCCCCGGACCGGACCGGCTACTGCGCCAGGCAGGTGTCGTAGGCGAACACGACGAGCTGCACCCGATCGCGCGCCGCCGATCGCGGCCTACTCCCGCGGGAGTACGCGTCGCCCGCCGCTTCGATGCTCATCGGCTAGACTGAGCCCGAACTTCGGCGAGGGATGCCGGGGCACCCGCCCCGCACATCCGTTATCGACGCGGTGGGACTGGCAGCACGTCTTTCCTCACGCGATGAGCGTTCGAGTTGAATCCGCATTCACGACGTGGGCCGAGAGCCCACCGCACCACTTGGAGTAACACCATGGCTGAAGACAACAAGGTCGTCGCCGAGCTGCGCGAGCAGTTCGGCAAGGGCGCCGCGCGCAAGATCCGCGCGGCGGGCAAGATCCCGGCCGTCATCTACGGGCACGGCACCGAGCCCAAGCACATCACGCTGCCCGCCCACCAGGTCGGCCTGCTGCTGCGCAAGGCGAACGCGATCCTCGAGCTCGACATCGCCGGCACGAGCGAGCTCACCCTCGTCAAGGACGTCCAGAAGGACCCGGTGGCCCAGATCATCGAGCACATCGACCTCATCCTCGTGCGGCGGGGCGAGAAGGTCCAGGTCGAGATCCCCGTGCACGTCGAGGGCGCTCCGTTCGGCGCCGGCCGTGCCGAGCTCGACACCGGGACGCTCCTCATCGAGGCCGAGGCGACGAACATCCCCGAGCGGGTCGTCGTCAGCGTCGAAGGGCTCGAGGCCGGCACGCACATCCTCGCCGGCGCGGTCGCGCTGCCGGCGGGCGCGGTGCTCCTCACCGACCCGGAGGCGCTCGTCGT
This sequence comes from Gryllotalpicola sp., assembly GCF_027352875.1. NCBI lineage: Bacteria > Bacillati > Actinomycetota > Actinomycetes > Micrococcales > Microbacteriaceae > Gryllotalpicola > Gryllotalpicola sp. Next base: position 5,252 of record NZ_DAIEII010000059.1, on the reverse strand, counting down.
CGCCATCGTCGGCCCGACCGCCGAGGCCATCGCCGAGGAGAGCGGTGCGCCGGAGGCCGCGGCGTCGTAGTTGGCTGCTGACACCTGGCTCGTCGTCGGCCTCGGCAACCCCGGCGCGCAGTACGCGAACACCCGGCACAACGTCGGGCAGCTCGTCGTCGACGAGCTCGCCCGGCGGGCGGGGGCGGCCTTCACGTCGCACAAGGCGAACGCGCACATCGCTGAGGGCCGCGCCGCGCCGGGCGCCCCGAAGCTCGTCCTCGCGAAGTCGAACGGCTACATGAACAGCTCGGGCGGCCCCGTCTCGGCGCTGCTCAGATTCTTCTCGCTGACCCCGGCGCAGCTCATCGTGGTGCAGGACGAGCTCGACATCCCCTTCGATAGCCTCAAGCTCAAGTTCGGCGGCGGGCACGGCGGGCACAACGGCATCCGCGACATCATGTCGGCGGTCGGCACCGGCGATTTCATCCGCGTGCGCGTGGGCGTCGGTCGCCCCCCGGGCGAGCGCGACGCGGCCGACCATGTGCTCAGGCCGTTCACCGCGGCGGAGCGCAAGAATCTGCCGATCCTGGTGGGGGATGCCGCCGACGCCGTGGAACTCATCACGCAGAAGGGTCTCGCCGAGGCCCAGTTGAAGTACCACACCGGCTGACCTCGTCCTGTTTCCGCGCGTTCGGGCTGAGACTCGGTGTGACACGCGGGCGTAAGAGCCGTCATTCAGCGTGTCGAACCGAGTCTCAGCCCGACGACCGCAGGAGGCGACCTGGGCGGGGCGCGGTCGGGCACCCGCGGGGCGCGGTCGGGCACCCGCGGGTCGCGGTCGGGCACAGGAATGGACTGCGCGGCACTCCCGCTCCCCGCGCGGCCGAGGTCCGTTTGCACCCGCCAACTAGGCTTGCGGCGTGGTACTCGAGGGTTTGATCGAGGCGCTTTCGCGCGCCCGGACCGTCGACGACGCCCTCGCCTACGCCGCGCGCGACGCCGACTTCTCGCTCGTCGAGGGCCTGGACGCGCCGCTGCTCACCGCCCTGCTCGGCCGCCGCGAACCTGCCCGGCGCGTGCTCTTCGCCGTCACCGCGACGGGCCGCGACGCGCAGGCGCTGGAGACCTCGCTCGCGGCGCTGCTGCCGGATGCCGAGATCCTCGAGTTCCCCGCATGGGAGACTCTGCCGCACGAGCGCCTCAGCCCGAGCGCTGAGACCGTCGGGCGGCGGCTCGCCGTCATCCGGGCGCTCAGCGCCTGGGATTCCGGGCCGCAGGACGCCCCGCTCGTCGTCATCGCGAGCGTGCGCGCCGCGCTGCAGCCGGTCGCCGACAATCTCGCCGACATCGAGCCGCTCACGCTCGCCGTCGGCGAGCAGGACAACGACCTCGGTGCCGTTGCCGCGCGCCTGGTCGCGCTCGCCTACAGCCGCGTCGACATGGTCACGCGCCGCGGCGAGTTCGCGGTGCGCGGCGGCATCCTCGACGTGTTCTCGCCGGTGGCCGAGCACCCCTATCGCATCGACTTCTTCGGGCCCGAGGTCGACCAGATCCGCCTCTTCTCCGTTGCCGACCAACGCTCGCTGCCCGACGAGCTGCGGCGAGTGGAACTAGGCCCGAGCCGCGAAATCCTGCTGACGGATGCCGTGCGCCAGCGCGCCCGCGAGATGCAGCACGAGTTCCCCAGTCTCGCCGAGATGCTCGGCCGGCTCGGCGAGGGGATCCCCGTCGAGGGCATGGAGTCGCTCGCGCCGGCCCTCGTCGACCGGCTGGTGCCCGTCACGCACTACCTGCCGCAGGGCGCCGCCGTCGCGGTCCTCGGCCCCGAGCGCGTGGCGAGCCGCGCGGTGAGCCTCGCCGACACGAACCGCGAGTTCCTCGCCGCGGCCTGGAGCGCGGCGACGGTGGGGGCGCAGGCGCCTATCGACCTCGACGCCGGCGACTTCACGACGGTAGCGGCGTTGCGGCGGTCGCACCCCGGCACGTGGTGGACCCTCAGCCAGTTCGACTCGGGTGCGTCGCGCAGCGACGCGAACGGCGCCAGCCCGGTCGGCCCCGCGGATCGACCATCATCCGGCGGTCCCGACAACCTGCCGGACGAGGACGATCCTTTCAGTGAAGAGCTTCCCGGCCGCTACCTGAGAATCGACGCCACCGCCATCCCCTCCTTCGCCGGGCAGGTCGCCGGGGCGGTCGACCACGTCGCCGAGCGCCTCGCCGCTGGCTGGACGGTCCTCGTCGCGGCGGCGGGGCGCGGTCTCGCCGAGCGCGCCGCCGACGTGCTGAGCGAGCACGGCCTCGCCGCACGTCTGAGCGACGAGTTCCCCAGTGCGCCGGAATCCGGTGTCGCCTACGTCGTCAAGGCGAGCATCGAGCGCGGGTTCGAGCTCCCCGAGACCAAGCTCGCGGTGCTCGGCGAGGCCGACTTCTACGGTCGTCAGGTCGGGTACGACTCGCCGACGGCCAAGAAGCTCGGCAGCCGCCGCCGCAATGTCGTCGACCCGTTGCAGCTCAAGCCGGGCGACATCGTCGTGCACCAGACGCACGGCATCGGCAAGTTCCTCGAGCTCGTGCAGCGCGAGGTCTCCTCCGGCGGGCGCAACCCGGTCAAGACCACCCGCGAGTACCTCGTCCTCGAGTACGCGCCGAGCAAGCGCGGCTACCCCGGCGACAAGCTCTACGTTCCCACCGACCAGCTTGACCTGCTCACCCGCTACGTCGGCGGCGAGGAGCCGGCGCTGAGCAGGATGGGCGGCAGCGACTGGGCGCAGGCCAAATCCAAGGCCCGCAAGGCGGTACGCGACATCGCCGTCGAGCTCGTCAAGCTCTACTCGGCGCGGATGGCGTCGAAGGGCTTCGCGTTTCCGCCCGACAGCCCGTGGCAGCGCGAACTCGAGGACGCCTTCCCCTTCGTCGAGACGCCCGACCAGCTGCAGACCATCGACGAGGTCAAGGCGGACATGGAGCGCCCGATCCCCATGGACCGCCTCGTCTCAGGCGACGTCGGCTTCGGCAAGACCGAGATCGCGGTGCGCGCCGCGTTCAAGGCGGTGCAGGCCGGCAAGCAGGTCGCGATCCTCGTGCCGACCACCCTGCTCGTCAAGCAGCACTTCGAGACGTTCTCCGAGCGCTTCGCCGGATTCCCCGTCCATCTGCGCCAGCTCAGCCGGTTCCAGACCGACAAGGAGGCGAAGGAGGTGCTCGCCGGCCTCGCCGACGGAACGGTCGACGTCGTCATCGGAACGCACCGGCTGCTCGGCCCGGGGGTCGCCTTCAAGGACCTCGGCCTCGTCGTCGTCGACGAGGAGCAGCGCTTCGGCGTCGAGCACAAGGACGCACTGAAAAAGCTCAAGACCAATGTCGACGTCCTCGCGATGAGCGCGACGCCCATTCCGAGAACCCTCGAGATGGCGGTGACGGGCATCCGCGAGATGTCGACCCTCGCCACCGCCCCCGAGGACCGGCACCCGATCCTCACCTTCGTCGGGCCGTACTCCGACAAGCAGGTCTCCGCCGCCATCCGCCGGGAGCTCCTGCGCGAGGGCCAGGTGTTCTACGTGCACAACCGTGTGCAATCCATCAACGCGGTCGCCGCCAAGGTCGCCGAACTCGTGCCCGAGGCGCGCGTCGCGGTCGCCCACGGCCAGCTCAACGAGCATGTGCTCGAGCAGATCGTCGTCGACTTCTGGGAGCGCCGCTTCGACGTGCTGGTGTGCACGACGATCATCGAGACCGGCCTGGACATTACCAACGCGAACACGATCATCATCGATCGCGCCGACAAGTACGGGCTGTCGCAGCTCCACCAGCTGCGCGGCCGCGTGGGGCGCGGCCGGGAGCGGGCCTACGCCTATTTCCTCTGGGACGAGGACAAGCCGCTCTCCGAGACCGCCCACGACCGGCTCGCCACGATCGCCGCGAACAACGAACTCGGCGCCGGCATGCAGGTCGCGCTCAAGGACCTCGAGATCCGCGGCGCGGGCAACCTGCTCGGCGGCGAGCAGTCGGGGCACATCGCCGGCGTCGGCTTCGACCTCTACCTGCGGATGATCGGCGAGGCGGTGGGGCAGTTCCGGGGCGAGGCCGCCGAGGGTCAGACTGAGCTGCGCCTCGAGCTGCCGGTCGACGCGCACATCCCCGAGGAGTACGTGGATTCCGAGCGGCTGCGCCTCGAGGCCTACCAGAAGCTCTCCGCGGCGACCGCGCCGAGCGCGAAGGACGAGGCGATCGACCTCGTCGTCGACGAGCTCGTCGACCGCTACGGCGAGCTTCCGGAGCCGGTGGTCAACCTCGTCGCCGTCGCACGGCTGCGCCATCGCGCCCAGCGCGCCGGGCTCAGCGAGGTCCTCGCCATGGGGTCGTCCTTGCGGATCGCCCCCGCCGAGCTGCCCGATTCCATCCAGGTGCGGCTGCAGCGGCTCTACCAGGGCGCCCGCTACTTCGCGCAGCAGCGCGCGATCTCGGTGCCGATCAAGCAGGTCGGCGGCGAACCGCTCGCCGATGCCGACCTCATCGCCTGGGTCGGCGCCCTGCTCGACGCGATCTTCCCGGTTCCCGAGAAGGCGCCCGATCACGTGGTGGGCTGAGCGCATGGCGTCCGTCAAGGTCCACCCCGCCTACCTGCTCACCGCGACCGCACTCGCGGCCATCATCGCGGCCGGCATCGCCGGGGCGGCGCTCTACCCATCGCTGCCCGATCCGGTGCCCACGCACTGGAATGCCGCGGGCCAGGTCGACGCGTGGTCGGCGAAATCGTTCTGGAGCGTCTTCGGCACCCTCGTCATCGCGGCCGGCATCGTCGGCATCCTGTTCGCCTCGTCCTACTTCTCGGCCCCCGGTGAGTCGCGTGCGCAGCGGCACCTGCTCGTGACGTCGCTCGGCTGCCTGCAGGTCTCCCTCGGCGCAGGGCTGGCGGCGCTGGCGCTGTGCACCTGGCTCGCCCCGGGCGTCGCGCTGCCGTTCTATCTCGTCCTCGCGGCGATGATCGCGGGCATCCTCGCGACGCTCGTCGTCCTCGGCGTGAGGCTGGCCCGGGGTGCGGCCTCCCGCACCGAGTCCGATTCCGCCACGGACGCGCCGGCGCCGGAATGGGCCGGGGACCCGCACTGGCGGGCCGGATTCCTCTACGTCAACGCCGCCGACGGCCGCGTCGTGGTGCCGAAGCGCTACGGCCTCGGCTGGACGATCAACTTCGGCAGCGCGGGCGGCATCGCGATCGGAGCCCTCGTCATCGCCGTCATCGCCGCCGCGGTCGTTCTGCCGGCGCTGCG
>NZ_DAIEII010000053.1:0-50640 GCF_027352875.1 Gryllotalpicola sp. | reverse complement strand
GGGGTGCACTTGATCTCCTGCAGCGCGAGCACGTCGACGTCCTCGCGCACCAGCCAGTCGACCACGCGGCCTACGCGGGTGCGGATGGAATTGACGTTCCACGTCGCGACACGCATGGATACAGACTAGGGACATGGCATCCCTCCAGGTCGGCTACGCCGCCATGCTCGAGCAGTTCGCCCCGTCCGAGGCGGTCGCGCTCTCGGCGTATGCGGAGGAGAACGGATTCCGCGGGGTCATGGCCGCGGACCACTTCCAGCCCTGGGTGCCGCAGCAGGGCCAGGCCTCATTCGTCTGGAACGTGCTCGCCGCCCTCGGCGAGCGGACGACGGGCGACTTCGGGCCGGGGGTGACCGCACCGACGTTCCGCCAGCACCCGGCGATCGTCGCGCAGGCGTCCGCGACCCTCTCCGAGATGTACCCCGGCCGCCACTGGCTCGGGCTCGGCTCGGGCGAGGCGCTCAACGAGCACGTCGTCGGCGGCTACTGGCCCGAGGCGCCGGAGCGTATCAACCGCATGTTCGAGGCCATCGAGATCATCCAGAAGCTCTTCAAGTCGGGCCTCACCGGCAAGGACGTCAAGCACGACGGCAAGTACTACAAGCTCGAGTCGACGCGGCTCTGGTCCATCGGCGCGGCCGCGCCGGAGATCCTCGTCGCCACCGCGGGGCCCGTGACCGCGAAGCGTGCCGGCAGGACCGTCGACGGGCTCATCACCGTGGGCGCGCCCCTCGAGAAGATCGGCGGGCTGTTCGAGAAGTTCGACGAGGGCCAGCGCGAGGCGGGCAAGGATCCGGCGCTCGCGCCGCGCTTCCTCCAGCTGCATCTCTCGTGGGCGCCGACCGACGAGGAGGCCCTCGCCAACGCGATGCGCGAGTGGCCCAACGGCGGCATGAAGTTCCCCAAGGCCGACATCCGTTCGCCGTACGACTTCGAGCAGATGGCCAAGCTCGTGCGCGCGGAGGACTTCGAGGGCCGCATGGTGATCTCATCCGATCCCGACGTGCACCGCGCCGCCATCCAGCAGTTCGTCGACCTCGGCTTCGACAGGGTCTACCTCCACAACGTGGGCCGCAACCAGCGCGAGTGGATCGACGTCTTCGGCCGCGACGTGCTGCCGAAGCTGCACCGGTAGGGCGCCGGCCGTGGGTGCTTCGCGGGGGGCGGTGAGCGCGTGGGCGCTCGACGGGATCCCCGAGATCGTGCCCGGCGATGCGCTGGCCGCGGTCATCGGCGACGCGCTCGCCGCGTCGGCGGAGGGGGTCGCGGCGGGGGACATCCTCGTCATCACCTCGAAGATCGTCTCCAAGGCCGAGGGCCGCATCGTGCACGCCGGCACCCGCGAGGACGCCATCACGGCCGAGACCGTCCGCGTCGTGGCGACCCGGCCGGGACCGGACGGATCGCTCGTGCGCATCGTCGAGAACCGGCTCGGCATCGTCGGCGCGGCGGCGGGCGTGGACGCCTCGAACACCGCGGCCGGGACGGTGCTGCTCCTGCCCCTCGACCCCGACGCCTCGGCGCGGGCGCTGTGCGCCGCGCTGCGGGCCAGGTTCGGCGTGCCGCTCGGCGTCCTCGTCTCGGACACCCTCGGCCGGGCCTGGCGCATCGGTCAGACCGACATCGCCATCGGTGCGGCGGGGATGGCCGTCGTCGACGACCTGCGCGGCTCCGTCGACTCCGCGGGCCGCGAGCTGCAGGTGACGATCCCGGTCGTCGCCGACGAGATCGCCGGACTCGGCGATCTGGTGAAAGGCAAGGCTTCGGGGCATCCTGTTGCTGTGGTGCGCGGAATGGGACGGCTCGTGACCGCGGAGGTCGACACCCCCGGTGCGCGCGCGCTGCCGCGCACCGGCGAGGCGGACATGTTCCGGCTCGGCACGGACGAGGCGTACGCGGCCGGCTTCGACGACGGCCGGGCAGTCGCCGGAGGCGGCGCATCGCGGCCAGGGCCCGGTTCAAGGCCCGGTTCCGACGCGCACCCTGCGGGTGCCGCTCAGCCGGCGGGCGGGTCGCGATGAGCTGGGTCGTCGTCATCCCGTTCAAGGGCGCTCCCGACGCGAAGAGCCGCCTCGCCGGGGCGTTCGAGGACGATGTCCGGGCACGCCTCGCACTCGGCTTCCTCTTCGACACCATCAGCGCGGCCCGCGAAGTCCCCGACGTCGCCGCCATCCTCGTCGTGAGCAACGAGCCCGGCCTCGACCGGGCGCTCGGCTCGAGCGAATGCGTCGCGCCGCACTCGTCGCTCGCCGGGGTCGAGGTTCTGCCCGACCCGGGCGACGGCCTCAACGCGGCGATCGCGTACGGAATCGACGAGTACCGCTCCGGCCCCCATGCGGCAGGCCACATCGCCGCCCTGCTCGGCGACCTGCCCGGGCTCACCGTGACCGAGCTCGCCGAGGCGCTCGCCCAGGCCGAGGCGCACCCGATGTCCTATGTGCCCGATCGCGCCGGAACCGGCACGACGATGATCACGCTCGCGCCGGGGGTCGATGCGGGGCCGTTGTTCGGGCCGGGCTCGGCGGCCGCGCACGCGGCTGCAGGATTCACCGCGCTCGACATCCCCGACGAGTCGGGGCTGCGCAACGACGTCGACTCAGTCGAGCACCTCGACCACGTCACCCCCGGCCGCTACACGAAGCCTCTGCTGCGCAAAAACTGACGCGTCGAAGCCGGCGTTGCGCTCCCGGAACTCGGCCGCGGTGCCCGGCCAGAGCAGGGTGAGACGACCGTGGTCGGTGTACCAGCTCGCGCACTCGCCCTGCACCCAGACGGTCCGCTCGGCGGCCTCGTCCAGGAGCTCGGTATAGGCGGCCTCCGCCTCGGGGGTGACGTCGAGGACGGAATCCGGATGCCCGCCCAGCCAGTCGAGCGCGCCGAGCACGTAGTCGAGCTGCGCCTCGATGACCTCGATCGACGAGTTGTGGCCGAGGCCGGCGTTGGGCCCGTCGAGCACGAACAGGTTGGGGAAGCCGGTGACGACGGTGGACGCGTGGCTCGTCATGCCGTGCGCCCAGTGGCCGGCGAGCGTGCCGTGGCGGCCGGTGACGCGCGTCGCGAACGGCGGCCTGGTCGTCTCGAAGCCGGTGGCGAGCACGAGGGCGTCGAGGTCGTAGCGGGCACCGGATTCCGCCACCGCGGTGCTGCCGTCGACCGCGGCGAGCGCACTCGGCTCGAGCACGACGCCCGGGCGCTGCAGGGCGGGGAAGTAGTCGTCGGAGAACACCGCGCGCTTGCAGCCGATCTCGTAGTCGGGGGTGAGGGCGGCGCGGAGCGCCGGGTCGGCGACCGAGGAGGCGAGGTGCGCTTCGGCCCGCTCGCGCAGCGCGGCGATCTGCGGCGAGCCTGCGATGCGTGCCGGGAAGAGCGCCTCGGCCTCGTCGAAGAGCGCTTGGCGATAGCCGGGCGAATCGAGTCCGCGCCGCGGCCCGGTGTCGAGACCACGGTGACGCGAGGCCCCGCTGGACCCCCGCGCGAACGCGGCCTGCTCCGCCGGGGTGAAGGCGTGGTCCTGCCGCGGCAGCACCCACGCCGGGTGGCGCTGGAAGACGACGAGCCGGCCCGCGCGGCCCGCGAGCTCGGGCACGAGCTGCACGGCGCTCGCGCCGGTGCCGACGACGCCGACGTGTAAGCCCTCGAGGGATTCGTCCTGCCAGCGCGCCGAATGGAAGGCGCGGCCCGGGAACGCGTCGAGGCCGGGGATGCCGGGCACCTGCGGCTCGCTGAGGCGGCCGACGGCCATGACGAGGACCCGGGCGGTGATCGACCCGCCGGTCGAGTGCACGGTCCAGTTGCCTTCGGACTCGACCCAGGCGGCCTTCACCAGCTCGTCGTGGAACCGGATGTGCCGCAGCAGCCCCTCCTCGCGGGCGGCCTCGCGCAGGTAGTCCTGGATCTCGGCCCCCGGCGCGAAGACCCGCGACCAGTCCGGCTTCGGGCGGAACGAGTACGAGTAGAGATGGGAGGGGATGTCGCAGGCCACGCCCGGGTAGACGTTGTCGCGCCAGGTGCCGCCGACGTCGCCGGCCCGCTCGAGGATGACGAAGTCGTCGAACCCGGCCCGCTTGAGCCGGATGCCCAGGCCGAGCCCCGCGAAGCCGGCTCCGACGATGACGAGTTCAGGCATAGCGCGTCGTCCGTTGCCGGACGGGCCGGCCTGCGGCGGCGGCGATGGCCGCGAACTCGGCGGGCGACACCCGGCCGATCGTGCCGCCGAGGTCATCGGCTCCGGCCTCGAGCAGGGGGAGCGCCGCCTCGATCCCGAGGCGCGGCCAGGTCGCCTGGATGTGGTCGATGGCGCCCGCGAGCATGATGCGCGCCATCGCCGTGACCTCGCGCGCCAGGGCGAGGTCACCGGCGGCCGACGGCGCGGGGAGGGGAATGAACTCGGTGAAGCCGCCGGTCTCGGCCTGAATCGTTCGCAGCACGCCCAGGTGCGCGGCACGATCCGCGCGCGTCTCGCCGGCGCCGAAGACCATCGTCGCGGTCGAGCGCAGGCCCGCCCGGTGCGCGGCGGTGACGATTTCGCGCCAGCCCGCAGCGCGAGGGCGCGTGCCCGGGATCGTGTCGACGCCGGCGTCGATCATCCGCCGCAGGAACTTCGGTACCGAGGTGCCCGTCTCGTCGGCGCCGCGGGCGATGTCCTCAGGGTTGAAGGCGTGCACGTGGATGCCCGGCCGCGCGGCCTTGAGGGCGCGCACCGCAGCGAGCGAGACCTCGGCGCCGAGCGGGGAGAACCCCTGGATGCAGACCTCGGTCGTTGCGCGGTCTCCATCGGCCCGCTCGGCGAGCCACTCGGCCGGCGGAGTCCCCCAATCCCAGTTCTCGTTGACGACGTACGTCACGACCTCGCCGACCCGTTCGGCGCGCACGGCATCCGCCACCCGCGTCACGTCGACGACGTCGACGGCGGCGAGGCCGTCGGCCCCGGCAAGAGCGGTGAGCCGCGATCCGAGGTCGCCCGCGAACCAGTCGGCGCCGGCATCCCGCGCCTCCCGCACATAGTGCGGGTGCGCCGTCAACCGCTCGCGCAGCAGGAATCCGGACTCCGCCGTCAGCCGCGCGAGCTCGTCGAGCTGCGGCCACGGCCGCTCGGGGTTGACGTGGTCGGGGGTGAGCGGCGAGACGCCGCCCCAGTCGTCGATGCCGGCGCGCAGCAGCAGGGCCAGCTCGCCCGGATCGGTGAGGTTCGGCGGAGCCTGCACGCGCAGCCCCGGCCCGAGCAGCACGCGCGTCACGGCGATGGCCGCGGCGTACTCCTCGGTCTCGAGGTCGGGCGCGGCGAGCATCGCGGTCGCAGGCTTGGCGCGGAAGTTCTGCACGATGACCTCCTGCAGATTGCCGTGCCGCTCGGCGATCTCGCGCAGCGCCATGATCGTGTCGACGCGCTCCGGCACCGACTCGCCGATGCCGAGCAGCAGCCCCGAGGTGAACGGGATGGCGAGCCGCCCGGCATCCTCGAGCACCTGCAGCCTCACCGCAGGGTCTTTGTCCGGCGAACCGAAGTGCGCCTCGCCGCGGTCCTCGTAGAGCCGCCGCGAGGTGGTCTCGAGCATCATGCCCATCGACGGTCCGACCGGCTTCAACGCCGCGAGCTCGTCGTAGGACATGACCCCCGGGTTGAGATGCGGCAGCAGGCCGGTCTCGGCGAGGATGCGACGGGCCATGTCGCCGACGTACTCGAGGGTCGACGCGTAGCCGCGCTCGGCGAGCCACTCGCGGGCGATCGGCCAGCGGTCCTCCGGGCGGTCGCCGAGGGTGAGCAGCGCCTCCTTGCAGCCGAGCGCCGCGCCCTCGCGGGCGATGCGCAGCACCTCGTCGGGCTCCAGGAACGGCGAGATGCCCGCCGCGGCCAGCTTTCCCGGGGATTGCACGAACACGCAGTAGTGGCAGCGGTCCCGGCACAGGTGGGTGAGGGGCAGGAAGACCTTGCGCGAGTAGGTGATGACGCCCGGCCGGCCGGCGTCGAGCAATCCGTTGTCGCGGATGCGGCCCGCGACGGCCAGCAGCCGGTCGAGGTCGGCACCGCGCGCGTCGAGCAGCGCCTCGGCGGCCTCGCGCGTCACCGCCGCGCCGGAAGCCCCCGCCTCGATGCTCGCCAGCGCGTCGTCGAGCCCGGCCGGGCGCGCGGGTGCGGCGGCGGGGGTGCGAAGCAGGAGCGGAACGGCCATAGCGATGCCTCGGGGTCGAAGAGTTCACGACATTGCCGGGGTCCCGCGGCCAGTACGTCCGCGTTGCCTCGACGGCCCAAGTCCAGGCCGGAGCTACGCAATCACCCTACGTCCGATTGCGCGGTCCGCTGGTGGCGCCGGAACGAGAGGCCGCTTTCCGGCACTACTGGCGACCCGCGGCGTCGAGTGCGGCGCCGGCGAGTGCGGTCGACGTCGCGGCATCTCGCATCCAGAGGGGCACGGCGGCCGAGCGGATGCCGAGGGCGTGGACCTGCGGTACAGCGGCGGCGTCCTCCTCGGCGACGAGCCAGGCGTCGAGCACTCCGCCCGTCGAGCGCGCGCCGTAATGCCCGGCGACGCCGAGCGCCGAGGTCTCGACGCCGATGGCGGCGAGGCAGGAATCCGCCATGCCGCGCACCGCGGCCCCGGCGATGATCGGCGAGACGCCGACGATCGGCGCCGGCGCCGCCGCCAGCGCCTCGCGCATGCCCGGCACGCCGAGGATCGTCCCGATCGACACCACGGGATTCGACGGCGCGAGGAGCACGAGGTCGGCTGCGGCGACCGCCGCGAGCACCTCGGGCGTCGGGCGGGCCGATTCGACGCCGACCTGGACGAACTCCCGGGCGGGGATCCCGGCGCGCAACCGGACCCACCACTCCTCGAAGTGCAGGAGGGCGTCGTCGCCGTCGATCGTCACCCGCACGTGGGTCTCGACCGGATCGTCGCTCATGGGCAGGAGCGTCGCCGGAAGCCCGGCCCCGGCGTGCCAGCGCGCCCCCAGCCGAGCCGTCGCCTCGGTCAGGGTCAGCCCATCGCGCAGCAGCGCGGTGCGCGCGATATGCGTGCCGAGGTCGAGGTCGCCGAGCGTGAACCACGGCCAGCCGACGCCGTACGCCGCGAGCTCGCCCGAGACCCGTGACGATTCGCCGGCGCGCCCCCAGCCGCGCTCGGCATCGTTGACCCCGGCGAGCGCGTACATGATCGAGTCGAGGTCGGGGCAGACGCGCAGTCCGGTGAGCCACATGTCGTCGCCGGTGTTGACGATCACCTTCACCGCGGGGCGGTCCGACGCATCGGGATGGCGCCGGGCCAGCTCGCCCACCAGCCCGCCGACGAACTTCGCCCCGCCGACCCCGCCGGCCAGCACCACGATGCTCTGCACAACGAGCCAGCCTAACGAGGCGCGCTCAGCGTTCCGCCACGTCGGCGAGGGCGGCGATGTGCGAGGCGTCGAGCGCGGCCCCGCCGACGCTGAGGCGCACGGCGGCGGGCCCGCCGCCGAGGTGGAAGGCGGCCCCCGCGGCGACGCGGATTCCGGCTGCGGCGAGCTTCACGACCGCATCGCGCTCGTCGGTGACTGGAAGCCACGCGTTGATGCCATCGGCGGGCGCGATCCGCACTCCGTGCTCGGCGAGCGCCTCGCGCAGCGCGCGCTGCCGCTCGGCGTAGAGGTCGCGCGCCCGCGCGACCTGTGCGATCGAATCCGGATCGGTGAGCAGGTCGTAGAGGATCGTCTGCAGCAGCCGCGACGTCCAGCCCGGCCCGAGGATGCGCCGCGCGATGAGCCGCTCGACGATCGGGCGCGGACCGCCGACTGCCGCGATGCGCAGGTCCGGTCCGTGCGACTTCGAGAAGCTGCGCACGTGGACGACCTGCCCGGGCAGCCATGTCGCGAGCGTGACGTCGGCGGCGATGGAGATGAGGCCTGAGTGATCGTCCTCGATGACGACGAGTCGGGCGCCGTTGCGGTGCGCGCGGATGACGGCGGCAAGCGCCTCCGCGCGCTCCGCGGTGAGCGAGGCGCCGGTCGGGTTGTGCGCGCGGGGCTGGATGACGATGGCGGAGAGCCCGCGGCTCAGTGCCGCCGAGAGGGAGGCGGGCAGGACGCCGTTCTCGTCGAGCTCGAGCGGGACGCGCTCGATGCCGTGGACGTCGAGGAGGTCGAACAGCGGAGGGAACCCCGGGCTCTCGACGGCGATGCGGTCGCCGAAGCGCGCGATCTCGTCGAGCAGGCGCGACAGTGCGTCGAGCGCGCCGTCGACGACCGTGAGCGCCTCGGGCGCGACCGGCCAGGATTCCCGCAGCAGCGCGTCGAGCTCGGGGATGACCGGCGGCAGCTGATAGCTGTCGGTGTCGGCGTGCTGCGGCATCCGGGCGATCGTCGCATCGAGCGAGGGCAGCAGCGCGGGGTCGGGGGTGCCCCGCGAGAGGTCGATGGCGGAGGGCCCTCCGTAGCCGGCGAGCTGCTGCATGCTGCGCGGCAGCCAGTTCGAGGACTGCTGCCTGACGAAGCTGCCGGCGCGCCCGCGCGAGACGATCATGCCGGCGCCGGAGAGCGCCTGCCAGGCATGGCTCACCGTCGCGGGCGAGACGCCGAGCGCGGCGGCGAGCGCGCGCACCGTCGGCAGGCGTTCGCCGGGTTCGAGGGTGCCGGCCGTGATCTGGCGCGCGATCTCGGCCGCGATGCCCTGCGGCGTCGCATCGTCGATGATCTCGGCGAGATCGGTCATGCCACCTGTAACCACTGCGCAATCCGCGGAAACGATCGAGAAATGTTTACGGCAAATGATAACAAAACCGAGAGGAAAAGAGGTCCCGCCTATGACCATCGTCAGAGCAGCCATCAGCCAGACCACGTGGACGGGCGACACGGCGTCCATGCTCGACAAGCACGAGGGCTTCGCGCGGGATGCCGCGGCGCAGGGCGCCCAGGTGGTCTGCTTCCAGGAGCTCTTCTACGGGCCCTACTTCGGCATCACCCAGGACCAGAAGTACTACCGCTACGCGGAATCCGCCGACGGCCCCATCGTGCAGCGCTTCGCCGCCCTCGCGAAGGAGCTCGGGCTCGTCGCCGTGCTGCCCATCTACGAGGAGGCGCAGACCGGCGTCTACTACAACACCTCCGTGCTCGTCGACGCCGACGGAACCATCCTCGGCAAGTACCGCAAGAACCACATCCCGCACACCCCGAAGTTCTGGGAGAAGTTCTACTTCCGGCCCGGCAACCTCGGCTACCCGGTGTTCGAGACCGCCGTCGGCAAGGTCGGCATGTACATCTGCTACGACCGCCACTTCCCCGAAGGGTGGCGTGCCCTCGGCCTGAACGGGGCCGACATGGTCTTCAACCCCAATGCCACCAAGCCGGGCCTCTCCAATCGCCTCTGGGAGATCGAGCAGCCGGCGGCGGCCGTCGCCAACGGCTACTTCGTGCTCGCGCCGAACCGGGTCGGCCTCGAGGACAACGAGTACGGCGAGGAGGCGGTGTTCTTCTACGGCACCAGCCAGGTCGTCGACCCCCGCGGCAATCACGTCGGCGCGCTCGGCTCGAGCGAGCACGAGGAGCTGCTCGTGCGCGACCTCGACCTCGACCTCGTGCGCGAGATGCGCGACGACTGGCAGTTCTACCGCGACCGGCGCCCCGACACCTACGGCGACCTCGTCGCGCCGTAGCCGGCGCCGCACCGCCGAGATCCTTTCCCCGACACCTCACCCCCGGAGGCCCAGTTGCCCACCACCCTCATCACCGGCGGCACCGTCGTCTCGACGACCGGCCGCGCCGCCGCCGACGTCCTCATCGACGGCGAGACCGTCGTCGCCGTGCTCCAGCCGGGCTCCGAACTGCTCGGCGCCGACCTCGCTTCGGGCGCCGACACCGTCATCGATGCCACCGGCAAGTACCTCTTCCCCGGCGGCATCGACGCGCACACCCACATGGAGATGCCCTTCGGCGGCAGTTTCGCCTCCGACACCTTCGAGACGGGCACCCGGGCTGCGGCGTTCGGCGGCACGACGACGATCATCGACTTCGTCACCCAGTATCCCGACCAGAACGTGCTCGACCAGTACCACCTCTGGCACGAGAAGGCCGCGGGCAACTGCGCGATCGACTACGGCTTCCACCAGATCCTCTCCGACGTGCAGGATTCCTCCCTCACCGCCATGGACGAGCTCGTCGCGGAGGGCGTGACGAGCTTCAAGCTCTTCATGGCCTACAAGGGCGTGTTCCTCAGCGACGACGGTCAGATCTTCCGCGCCTTCCAGAAGGGCGCCGAGAACGGCGCGCTCATGATGATGCACGCCGAGAACGGCTCCGTCATCGACGTGCTCGTCCAGCAGGCGCTCGCCGCCGGCCACACCGATCCCCTCTACCACGGCCTCACCCGGCCCTGGCAGATGGAGGAGGAGGCGACCCACCGCGCCATCATGATCGCGAACGTCGCGGGCGCCCCGCTGTACTTCGTGCACGTCAGTGCCAAGCAGGCGGTCGAGCAGATCGCCGCCGCGCGCGACCGCGGCCAGAACGTCTTCGGCGAGACCTGCCCGCAGTACCTCTACCTCAACCTCGAGGATCAGCTCGGGGCGCCCGGCTTCGAGGGCGCGAAGTGGGTGGCGTCGCCGCCGCTGCGCTCCAAGCACGAGGGCCACCTCGAGGCGATGTGGCAGGCGCTGCGCAGCAACGACCTGCAGCTCGTCTCGACCGATCACTGCCCGTTCTGCATGAAGGATCAGAAGGAGCTCGGCCTCGGCAACTTCGCGAAGATCCCCAACGGCATCGGCACGGTCGAGCACCGCGTCGACCTGCTCTACCAGGCGGTCGCCACCGGCAGGATCAGCCTTGAGCGCTTCGTCGAGATCACCTCCACGACCCCGGCGCGCATGTTCGGCCTCTACGGCCGCAAGGGCGTCATCCAGCCCGGCGCGGATGCCGACATCGTCGTCTACGACCCGGCCGGCCACACCACGATCTCCGCGGCGACCCACCACATGAACCTGGACTACTCGGCGTGGGAGGGCTTCGAGATCGACGGGGCCGTCGCCACCGTGCTCTCGCGCGGCAAGGTCATCGTCGACGGCGGCCAGTACCTGGGCCGCAAGGGCGACGGCGTGTTCCTCAAGCGCGGCCTCAGTCAGTACCTGGTGTAACCGATGGACTTCGGCATCGTTCTTCAGACCGACCCGCCCGCCAGCCGCGTCGTCCATCTCGCGCAGCTCGCCGAGCAGTACGGGTTCTCCACGGCGTGGACCTTCGACTCCCACCTGCTCTGGGAGGAGCCGTACGTCATCCACAGCCAGATCCTCGCGACGACCCACCGCATCAAGGTCGGCCCGTTCGTGACGAATCCGGCCACCCGCGACTGGACGCTCACGGCATCCGTCTTCGCGACGCTCAACGAGATGTACGGCAACCGCACCATCTGCGGCATCGGCCGCGGCGACTCGGCCGTCCGGGTCACGAACGGCCGGCCCGCGTCGCTCGCAACGCTGCGCGAGTCCATCCACGTCATCCGCGAGCTCGCCAACAGCCGCTCCGTCGAGTACAACGGCTCGACGCTGCGCTTCCCGTGGAGCGAGGGCTCCGAGCTCGAGGTGTGGGTCGCGGCGTACGGGCCGCAGGCGCTCAAGCTCGCCGGCGAGGTCGGCGACGGGTTCATCCTGCAGCTCGCCGACCTCGATGTCGCCGAGTGGATGATCGGCGCGGTGCGCCAGGCGGCGGCCGACGCCGGGCGCGACCCTGCAGCGGTGAAGATCTGCGTCGCGGCGCCGATGTACATCGGCACCGACGTCGAGCACATGCGCGACCAGACCCGCTGGTTCGGCGGGATGGTCGGCAACCATGTCGCCGACATCGTCACCCGCTACGGCGACCAGGGCGGTGCCGTGCCGCGCGCCCTCACCGACTACATCGCCGGCCGGGAAGGCTACGACTACAACCAGCACGGCCGCGCCGGCAACGCGCATGCGGCGTTCGTGCCCGATGAGATCGTCGACAGGTTCTGCGTGCTCGGCACCGCCGAGCAGCACGTCGAGAAGCTCCTGGCTCTCAAGGCCCTCGGCGTCGACCAGTTCGCCGGCTACCTCCAGCACGACAACAAGGAGGAAACGCTGCGGGTCTACGGCGAGACCGTCATCCCCGCGGTATCCGCCCGTCAGGCTGCGAAGGTCTGAGATGACCCGTCGCGTGCTGCTCGCCTTCGCCGGGGTGCTGCTGCTCGGCGCGGTCTGGGAGCTCTACAAGGACCTCGGCCCCGCGACCGGCGTCAAGGTCGGCGAGCTCGCGATCCTGCCGCGCACGACCGATCTCGCGATGCCGCACCTCTGGACCATCCTCGACCGCCTCGGACAGCCGGTGTCGTCGCTGCCCGGCTCGCTGCCGCTCGTCGTCGCGGTCCTCCAGGCGTGCCTCGTCACCCTCGGCATCGCGGGTGCCGGCTGGGGACTCGGCGTGGTCTTCGGATTCCTCCTCGCGCTGCTCATGCAGGCGGTATCGCTCGCCGAGCGGGCCGTGCTGCCCTTCGTCATCCTCAGCCAGACGGTGCCCGTCATCGCCCTCGCCCCGCTCGTCGTCGGCTGGGGCGCTCAGCTGCCCGCCTGGCAGGAGTGGATGTCCGTCTCGCTCATCGCCGCCTACCTCGCCTTCTGCCCCATCGCGGTCGGCGTGCTGCGCGGGCTGAAATCCGCGGAGGCGACGCAGCTCGAGCTGCTGCACAGCTATGCCGCTGGCTGGTGGAGCACGCTCACCCGGCTGCGGCTGCCGGCGAGCGTCGCCTACCTGCTCCCCGCGCTCCGGCTCGGCGCCTCGAGCGCCGTCGTCGGCGCGGTCGTGGGCGAGGTGTCGACGGGCACCGAGGGCGGCATCGGGCGCGCGATCGTCGAATACGCCCAGGCTTCCGGCGGCGATCCGGCGAAGCCGTGGGCGGCGATCCTCGGCGCCGTCGCCATCGGATTGGTCGCCGTGGGCGTCGTCGCCCTTCTCGGCATCGCGCTGAGACGCTTCCGGAGATGGGAGGTCGCCGCGTGAGCGATGCGGTCGCGATCGCCGGTGTGACCCGTACCTTCGCCACCGGCCGGGGGCCGGCGGTGACGGCGCTGCAGGATGTCTCGCTCACGGTCGCGCCCGGCGAGTTCGTCTCCCTCATCGGCCCCAGCGGTTGTGGCAAGAGCACCCTGCTACGACTCATCGCCGACCTCGACCAGCCCACTTCCGGCATCGTCTCGGTGTTCGGCAAGAGCGCCCGGCAGGCGCGGCTCGACCAGGACTACGGCATCGCCTTCCAGCAGGCGGGCCTGCTGCCGTGGCGCACGGTCGCGGCGAACGTCGAGCTGCCGCTCGACCTGCACCGGGTGCCGGCGGCCGAGCGCAGGGCGCGCGTCGCCGAGCTGCTCGACTTCGTGGGCCTTGCCGACTTCGCCGGCAGCTACCCCGACCAGCTCTCCGGCGGGATGCAGCAGCGCGTCGCCATCGCTCGTGCATTCGCCGAGAAGCCCAGCCTGCTTCTCATGGACGAGCCCTTCGGCGCACTCGACGAGATGACCCGCGAGCGGATGCAGACCGAGCTGGTCCGCCTGTCGGCCGAGACCGGCGCGGCCGTCGTGTTCGTCACGCACTCGATTCCCGAGGCGGTGTTCCTCTCCGACCGCGTCGTCGTCATGAGCCCGCGCCCGGGACGCATCCGCGAAATAGTGCCGATCGGTCTCGGCCCGGGTCGGGAACGCGGCGAGGCGCTGCGTGAGAATCCGGCCTTCTACGCGGCCGTGACCGCCGTGCGCGAGGCGCTGCACGGCGATGGGGCCGTCCCGGTGGGGGTGGAGAACCGATGAGGGCCAGGATCGCCTCGCCCCTCGCCGTCGCCTGGCCGCCGGTGGCGCTCGCCGTCGTCGCCGTCGCGATCTGGCAAGGCGTCGTGGTGCTCGGCAAGGTCCCGGAGTTCCTCCTGCCGGCCCCCGGCGCCATCCTCGGCGACCTCCTCGCGCACCCCGGCCTCATCGGGAGCGCGACGCTCGTGACGGGCCTGAACGGCCTCGTCGGCCTCGTCGTCGGGGCCGTCGTCGCCGTCGTGCTCGCCGCGGTCGCCGCCGCGGTGCGCTTCTTCGACCGCATGAGCGCGCCGATCGTCGCGGCCGTCGCCGTCGTGCCCATCGTCTCGCTCGCACCGGTCTGCTACACGATGTTCGGTGCGGCATCCCAGCAGCCCCGGCAGTACATCGCCGCCGTCGCGGCCTTCGCCCCCGTCTTCCTCACCACGCTTCGCGGCCTGCGCCAGGTGCGCCCGGTGCACCGCGACCTCATGACCGCGTATGCGGCGTCCGGCTGGCAGGCGACCCGAACGGTCACCCTGCCGGGCGCGCTGCCCTATCTCTTCTCAGGGCTCAACGTCGCATCCTCCCTCGCGGTGATCTCCGCCCTGGTGACCGAGTACTTCGGCGGCCCCAGGGATGGACTCGGCTCGCTCATCACGTCCGCGGCTGCCACGAGCAACTACGCGACGGCATGGGCGTACGTCTTCGGCGCAATCGTCCTGGGCCTCGTGTTCTACCTGGTGACGCTTGCACTGGAGTGGTTCGCCTCCCGGCGAGCCTGAATCCCCCATCAACGCACCACCAAAACAAGGAGTACGGCATGAAGCACAGCACCCGCCGCGCCGCCATCGTCGGCGCGGCCGCCGTGACGGCGCTCGTGCTGGCCGGATGTTCGAGCAGCCCGTCACCGAGCAGCTCGTCGTCCGCCAGCACCGACACCACGTCATCCAGCGCCGCCGCCCTCACCCCGGTCAAGATCCAGCTGCAGTGGGCCGTTCAGGCCCAGTTCGCGGGCTACGTCGAGGCCGTGAAGCAGGGGTACTACAAGGATCTCGGACTCGACGTGACGCTCGTCCCGGCCGGCAGCGACACCGTTCCGCAGGACCAGCTCGCCAAGGGCCTGGTGGACTACGCGGTCGCCTGGGTTCCCAAGGCGCTCGCCTCCCGCGAGGCCGGCGCGAAGATCACCGACGTCGCGCAGTTCTTCCAGCGCTCGGGCACGACACAGATCTCGTTCAAGGACAAGGGCATCACGACGATCGCCGGCCTCAAGGGCAAGAATGTCGGCAGCTGGGGCTATGGCAACGAATTCGAGCTCTACGCGGGCATGACCGGCGCCGGCCTCGACCCGGCCACCGACGTCAAGGTCGTCACCCAGGCGTTCGACATGAACGGATTCCTCTCCGGCGACATCGATGCGGCACAGGCGATGACGTACAACGAGCTCGCCCAGGTGCTCGAGTCGACGAACCCGAAGACCGGCAAGCTCTACACGCTCGCCGACCTCAACGTCCTGGACTGGTCGAACCTCGGCTACGGCATGTACCAGGACGCCCTCTGGGCCGACACCGCCAAGCTGGCCGGCGACACGGCATACCAGGACACCACCACCAAGGTCGTCGAGGCGACGGCCGAGGGCTGGATCTACGCCCGTGACCATGTCGCCCAGACCGCGGCCGATGTCGTCGCCGCCGGTTCGCAGCTCGGCCTCAGCCACCAGGAGTGGCAGACCAACGAGGTCAACAAGCTGATCTGGCCCTCGCCGGACGGCCTCGGGGTCATCGTCAAAGCGCAGTGGGACAAGACGGTCCAGATCGCCAAGAGCACCAAGAACGGCTCGGGCGACACGGTCATCAAGAACACTCCCGATGCCGACGCGTACACGAACACCTACGTCGACAAGGCGCTCGCCGACCTCAAGGCCAAGGGCCTCGACGTCACCGGAGCGGCCTATCAGCCCATCACCGTCACGCTCAACGCGGGCGGCAAGTAGGCGATTCGGCGACGGATTCCGCAGAGAGGCGACTTTCTGCGGGATCCGTCGCCCCAACGTGGTTCCCTGACCGGAAACGCGAGAGAATTCCAGCCGATGATGCGAAATCCGTTGCATCCATCGAAACCAGCACCGCCAGAAAGCCGTCCTCCCGTGCCTGAGCTCAACCCCGCCGACCAGCAGCTGACCTACGACCTCGACCGCGCCAACGTCTTCCATTCCTGGAGCGCCCAGGGCGAGCTGAACCCCATCGTCTTCGCGGGCGGCTCCGGCGTCCGTCTCTGGGACTATGTCGGCAGGCAGTACCTCGACATGTCCAGCCAGCTCGTCAACGTCAACATCGGCTACCAGCACCCCAAGGTCGTCGCAGCGATCAAGGCGCAGGCCGACATCCTCACGACGATCGACCCCAAGCATGCGAACCTCGCGCGCGGCAGGGCGGCCGAGCTCATCAAGGAGAAGGCCAACCTCAAGGGCGCCGGCTTCAGCAAGGTCTTCTTCACCAACGGCGGCGCGGACGCCAACGAGAACGCGATCCGCCTCGCGCGCCTGCACACCGGCCGCGACACCGTGCTGTCGACCTACCGCTCGTACCACGGCAACACCGGCGCCGCGATCGTCGCGACCGGCGACTGGCGCCGCGGCCCGAACCAGTACGCGCGCGGCCACGCCCACTTCTTCGGCCCCTACCTCTACCGCAGCGAGTTCTGGGCGGAGACCCCGGCCGAGGAGGCCGAGCGCGCCCTGCACCACCTCGAGCGCGTCATCCAGGCCGAAGGCCCCGACACGATTGCGGCGCTGCTGCTCGAGGGCGTGCCCGGCACGGCCGGCATCCTCGTGCCGCCGGAGGGATACCTGCACGGGGTGCGCGAGCTCGCGACGAAGTACGGCATCGTGCTCATCATCGACGAGGTCATGTCGGGCTTCGGCCGCACCGGCGAATGGTTCTCGTTCCACGGCCACGGCATCACCCCCGACCTCGTGACCTTCGCCAAGGGCGTCAACTCGGGCTACGTGCCGCTCGGCGGCGTCCTCATCTCTCCTGAGATCGCGGCGGCATTCGACACCCGGGTGTTCCCCGGCGGCCTCACCTACAGCGGCCATCCGCTCGCCACCGCGTCGGCTGTCGCGACGATCGAGGCCATGACCGACGAGGGCATCGTCGAGAACGCCAGGAGCCTCGGCGAGACTGCGATCGGGCCGGCCCTCGAGGCCCTCCAGGCGAA
The DNA here is from genome assembly GCF_027352875.1 of Gryllotalpicola sp. Taxonomy (NCBI): domain Bacteria; kingdom Bacillati; phylum Actinomycetota; class Actinomycetes; order Micrococcales; family Microbacteriaceae; genus Gryllotalpicola; species Gryllotalpicola sp. Next base: position 33,670 of record NZ_DAIEII010000053.1, on the reverse strand, counting down.
GCATCCGACGCTCATCGGCGAGGTGCGCGGCCTCGGGGCGTTCTGGGCCATGGAGCTCGTGGCGGACGCCGCGACGCGCGAGCCGCTGCCCGACGCCACGATGGCGGGCATCAGGGCGGGGCTGCTGGAGCGGGGCATCCTGCCCTTCGTGCAGAACAACCGCATCCACGTCGTACCGCCGCTCGTCGCCACGCCGTCGGACATCGCCGAGGCGTTCGTCGCCTACGACGAGGTGCTCGCGGCGCTCTGACCGCGTCGACATCCCCCGAATCGACCCTTCCTCGTCCTGAGAGGTCGATTCGGGGGATCTCGGGCGAAGGAATCCTGCCAAATAGACTCGTTCTTATGTCGGCGCGCGACGAGCTCATCGGGTACATCAAGGACCTCGCGGTCTTCCACGGCGACTTCACGCTCACCAGCGGCGCGCAGGCGTCGTACTACGTCGACCTGCGCAAGGTGAGCCTCGACCACCGCGTCGCGCCGCTCATCGGCCAGGTCATGCTCGACCTCATCGCTGATGTCCCCGGCGTCGTCGCCGTCGGCGGGATGACGATGGGGGCCGACCCCATTGCGGCGGCCATCCTGCACCAGGGCGCGGCGCGCGGCCGCGCCTACGACGCTTTCGTCGTGCGCAAGGAGCCCAAGGACCACGGCCGCGGCCGGCAGGTGGAAGGCCCCGAGGTCGGGGGCAAGCGTGTCATCGTGCTCGAAGACACCTCGACGACCGGCGGATCGCCCCTGAAAGCCATCGAGGCGCTGAAGAAGGTCGGCGCCGAGATCGCGGGTGTTGCGGTCGTCGTCGACCGCGCTACCGGCGCGAAGGAGGCCATCGAGGCCGAGGGCTACCCGTACTTCGCCGCCATCGGCCTCGCGGACCTGGGGCTCGCGTAGTGGCTGACGAGCGCGACGGAGAGCAGCCGGAGGAATCGAAGGCCGGCTTCACCTGGGGCATCAGGCCCCGGCAGGTGCAGCCGCCTGCCCAGTCCTTCGACGAGCTGCTCGCCGAGACCGAGACGCCCGCTCCTGCCGCCCCCCGACTGGCGCCGGTGGCGGTGCCGCCCATCGTTCCGCCGGTCGTTCCTCCGGTCGTTCCTCCGGTCCTTCCTCCGGTTGCGGTGCCGGTCATGCCTTCCGCTCCGACCAAGGCGTTCCGGCCGGTGCCGGAGCCGGAGATCCATGAGGTGCCCACCCAGCCCGTGGCCTCCTACGACCTGCCGACGCAGGCGTTCACGCCGGTCGACATGGCCGAGCAGAGCGAGTGGGACGAGATCTCGAACCTGCTCGGCGGCGCGCAGCCGGTCGACGTGGGGGACTCCGCCGAGCACGTCTTCGCGCCCGTGGCGACGGCGGCGACGCAGGTCTACCGTCGTGCGGCGGGCTCCGCCGCCGGTGCGAGCCTGGTTGCGACCGCGCGCGGCGCGCGGCGGGTCCCCTCCGGCGGTGGCGGATTGCGCATCCTGCTCTATGTTGCGATCGGCCTCGTTCTGGCGCTCGTGGCCATCGCCGCGTTCGCCGCCGGCCGCGCGGTGACCGGCAGCGGGGCGACGCCGGTCGAGCCCGGCGCGCCGGCGACGACCAGCTCGGCGCCCGCGACCCCGGCGATCCCCGCGACCGGCCCGCTGCCGGCCGGGACCTACGCCTACGACACCATGCGCGGCGGGGAGTGCCTCAGCACGTTCACGAACGCCTGGCAGAGCCGGTACACGGTCGTGGACTGCGCCGTCCCGCACGCCGCCCAGCTTGTCCTCAAGGCTGTGCTGCCCGCCGGGCAGTACACCGCGGCGTATCCCGGCGCGGACGTCCTGGCGACGGCCGTCGGCAAGCTGTGCGCGCGCTCCGGCGTGCTGCGCATGAGCGCCGCGGGCGCGTATCCCGACGTTCAGTTCGAGACGGCGTTCCCGCCGGATTCCACCGCCTGGGCCGCGGGCGACCGCAGCTACTACTGCTACGCCGACCTCGCCGACGGCAGCCGCCTGCTCGCCAGCATCCAGGGCCCCGGGCCGAAGCCCTAGAGCCCGCTCCGACGATTCCACCGGAAGGCGAGCCGACTGAGCAGCCGGCCGACGATCAGCCCCCCGCCGACCGCGGCGCGCCTGCCCGGGGACGTGCGCAGGTAGCGTGGCACCGTGTCCGAGCCTGAACCGTCGATCGAACTGTCGACGCGCGGCGTCGGGCCGTGGCCCGGCGGGCCGGATGCCTGGCCGCAGGGCGAGCAGTACGACCCGGTTCTGCTCGCGAGCGGCGACTCGCGCAACGTCATCGACGGGTACCGCTACTGGCGGCTCGAGGCGATCGTCGCCGACCTCGATCGGCATCGCCACCCGTTCCACGTCGCCATCGAGAACTGGCAGCACGACCTCAACATCGGCTCGATCGTGCGCAGCGCGAACGCCTTCCTCGCCGATTCCGTCCACATCGTCGGTCGCCGACGCTGGAACAAGCGCGGCGCGATGGTCACCGACCGCTACCAGCACATCGTGCACCACGACACGATCGAGGACCTCGCCGGGTGGGCGGTGCAGCGCGGAATCCCCGTCGTCGCGATCGACAACGTGCCGGGCAGCGTGCCCATCGAGACCTTCGCCATGCCGCGCGAATGCGTTCTGCTTTTCGGGCAGGAGGGCCCGGGGCTCACGGATGCCGCTCTCGCGGCGGCATCCGCGGTGGTCGAGATCACGCAGTTCGGCTCGACCCGGTCGATCAACGCGTCGGCGGCCGCGGCCATCGCGATGCACGCGTGGGTCGTGCAGCACGGCGTCCGGGTGTAGTGCTCAGGGGCGCGGCGCCCCGAACGCCTCGGCGATCCGGAGGACCTCGAGCTCGTCCAGGTCGAAGAGCACCGTCCCGTCGTCGATGCCCTGACGCGCGGAGTAGCTCTGCGCGCGCGGCGGGTGGTCGCCGTCGACGACGACGGTGACGAATCCGCCGCCGGCGACGGCGCGCTCGTGCCCGGCCGGGGCGAGCGAGTCGGTCGTGTTGGCCACCCCTGGCGCCACGACGACGGGGATGCCGTGGAACCGCTGGAACACCGGGTGGTGGTAGTGCCCCGAGAGGATGAGCGCGACGTCGGTGCCGACGATCGCTGCGGCGAGAGCGTCGGGATTGCGCAGCTCGAGCGCCTGCAGCAGCGGGGTCGACGCGGGAACCGGCGGATGGTGCATGACCACGATGGTTCCGCGCTCTGCGGGCGTGCCCAGCTGCTCGCGCAGCCAGTCGAGCTGGCCCGCGTCGAGCTCGCCGTAGCCCTTCATCGCGACCGAGGTGTCGAGCACGATGATGCGCCAGCCGCCCACGGTGACCACCCGTCGCCTCGCGCCGAGAACCTCGTCGAAGCCGGGGCCGTCGTGGTTGCCGTAGGCGTAGACGACCTCCCGGGCGCCGAGCCGCCGCGCCCACGGTTCGATTGCGGCCTGAAGAGCCCGGTAGGACTCCGCCGTGCCGTCGTCGCTGAGGTCGCCGCTGAGCACGACGACGTCGATGGCCCCGAGGTCGTCGGCACGGGCCAGGACGTCGTCGAGGGCGGCCCGGACATCGACGCGGCCGTAGTGCCGCTCATCCGGCGAGGCGAAGAAATGCGTGTCGCTGAGGTGCAGGATTCTCACGGCGTGTTCTCTCGCCAGCGCAGCGCAGGGATCGAGTCGACGAGGCGGTTGGCGTCCTGCCAGCCGAGCCCTGCTATGCCGAGCGCCGCGAGCATGACCAGCCGGTGGGCCCGCTCGGCCGGCATGAAGGTGCGGGTCGCCTCCTCGAGCACGCTCATCACGGCACCCTCGACGAGACGCGCGAGCATGCCGGGGTCGATGTCCTGGCGGAGCACGCCCTCGGTGACGCCGTTCTCGCAGAGCGTGCGCAGGTGGCGCCGCAGCGGTTCAAGCGCGCGGGCGACGAGGTCGCGGTGGGGGCCGCGGACGGCGAGATGGGCGAGGACGCGGACGTTGTCGACCTCCGCCCAGATGCGGGCGGCGTAGAGCGCGATCTCGACGCGCGGGTCGAGCGCGCTGGCGGGCTGGACGATGCGGTTGAGGCGGGTGGCGCCGCGCACGAGCATCTCTTCGAGGAGCTGATCGCGGTTGGCGAAGTGGCCGTAGAGGGTGCGGCGTGACAGCCCGGCCTGCTGTGCGATCGCCTCGAGGGAGGCATCCATGTCGTAGTTGAGCACGACGGCGGCCGCGTCGAGAATCGCCTCGTGGTTCGCGAACGCGTCTTTTCGGCGGGGCCGACCAGTGTGGAGCGGCGCCTCAGCGGCCATGGCGACAGGCTACGTGCTGCACACAAATGTGCAAGTAAATTCTGCGAAACGGATTCCGGATGGCGCCGGCTACGCCGAGCGCTTGTCCGCCGTCTGCACGTGGTGGCGGATCACCTCGGCGACGACGAAGTTGAACCACTTCTCGGCGAACTCGGGGTCGAGGTGGGCCTCCGCGGCGAGGCGGCGCAGGCGTGCGATCTGCTGCCTCTCGCGCTCGGGGTCCGACGGCGGCATCCCGTGCTCGGCCTTGAGCTCGCCGACCTGCTGCGTGTAGGCGAAGCGCTCGGCGAGCATGTGCACCAGCGCCGCATCGATGTTGTCGATGCTCTGGCGGATGCGCAGCAGGTTGGCGTACGCCTCGTCCTCGGTCATCGGTTCAGTCAACCAGGTCGTGGCGCACGACGATGGCGTCGCGCGCGGGCCCCACGCCGATCGCCGAGATCCGTGCACCGCTGAGCCGCTCGAGCGCGAGGACGTAGTCCTGGGCGTTGCGCGGCAGCTCGTCGAAGGTGCGCGCGGCGGAGATGTCCTCGGTCCAGCCGGGGAACTCCTGGTAGATCGGCTTCGCGTGGTGGAAGTCGCTCTGCGAGGCCGGCATCTCGTCGAACCGCACCCCGTCGACGTCGTAGGCCACGCACACCGGAATCCGCTCGATGCCGGTGAGCACGTCGAGCTTGGTGAGCACGAAGTCGGTGACGCCGTTGATGCGGGATGCGTAGCGCGCGACCGGTGCGTCGTACCAGCCGGTGCGGCGCCGGCGGCCGGTCGTCGTGCCGAACTCTTGGCCGTTGTCGACGAGGAAGTCGCCCCACTCGTCGAAGAGCTCGGTCGGGAACGGGCCGGCGCCCACGCGGGTGGTGTACGCCTTGACGATCGCGATGACGCGCTCGATGCGACCGGGGCCGATGCCGCCGCCGGTGACGGCGCCGCCCGCCGTGGCCGATGACGAGGTCACGAAGGGGTAGGTGCCGTGGTCGACGTCGAGCATCGTCGCCTGGCCACCCTCGAAGAGCACGTGCTTGCCCGCGTCCAGCGCGCGATTGAGCAGCAGTGAGGTGTCCGTCACGAGGGGTCGCAGCCGTTCGGCGTACCCGAGCAGCTCGGCCACGATCTCGTCGACCGTGATGGCGCGGCGGTTGTAGACCTTGACGAGGAGCTGGTTCTTCTGGAAGAGCGAGCCCTCGACCTTCTGGCGGAGGATGTTCTCGTCGAAGAGGTCCTGGACGCGCAATCCGACGCGGTTGATCTTGTCGGCGTAGGCCGGGCCGATGCCGCGGCCGGTCGTGCCGATCTGGCGCTTGCCGAGGAAGCGTTCGGTGACCTTGTCGATCGTGCGGTGGTACGGGGCGATGAGGTGCGCGTTGGAGGAGATGACGAGCTTGCTCGTGTCGATGCCACGCGCCTCGAGGCCGTCGATCTCCTCGAAGAGCACCTCGAGGTCGACGACGACGCCGTTGCCGATGACCGGGACGACGCCCTCGGTGAGGATGCCGCTCGGCAGCAGGTGCAGGGCGTACTTCTCATCGCCGATGACGACGGTGTGGCCGGCGTTGTTGCCGCCGTTGAACTTGACGACGTAGTCGATGCGGCTGCCCAGCAGGTCGGTGGCTTTGCCTTTGCCTTCGTCGCCCCACTGGGCGCCGACGATCACGAGTGCGGGCACCGGCCCAGTCTACCGGCGCGCTCAGGTCGTCGAGCGAGGCACGAGACGCGCTGCGGCGGCGCCGCGGCGGCTCACCACCCGCACGATGAGCTTGCGCACCTCGTCCACCCAGAGCACCGCCGACGCCATTGCCGCGCACACCACCCAGTGCATGAGATCGAGCGACGCGGTGCCGAAGGCCGGCTGCAGGAACGGCAGCTCCACGACGGCGATCTGCAGCGCCACGCCGAGCGTCGTCGCCGCCCACAGCCACCGATTCGCGAACAGCCCGCGGAACGCGCTCGCCGTGGCCGACCGCGCCGTGAACGCGGTCAGGAGAGCCGCGAACACGAGCGTGGTGTATCCCGCGGTGCGGGCCGTGGCGAGGTCGTCCTCGCCTCCGGGGATGAGCCCGCCGGGCAGGAACAGGTCGATCGTCGCGAGCGTCGCGACGGCGATCGTCAGCCCGATGGTCGCGATGCCGAGCCACATGGACCGGTCCACGGCGCCCTCGTTGCGCCCGCGCGGCGGGCGCAGCATGACATCGTCGACTTCGGGGTCGACCCCCATCGCCAGGGCCGGGGCGGAGTCGGTGACCAGGTTCAGCCACAGGATCTGCGTGGCGAGCAGCGGAGCGGCGGTGCCGCCGGGGTCGGCGGCTGAGATGCCGAGGACTCCGGCCAGTACGACGCCGAGGAACACCGTGAGCACCTCGCCCACGTTCGAGAACAGCAGATAGCGCAGGAACTTGCGGATGTTCGAGAAGATCACGCGCCCTTCGCGCACCGCCGCCACGATCGTTGCGAAGTCGTCGTCGGCGAGGATCATGTCCGCCGCTTCCTTCGTCACCTCGGTTCCGGTGCGGCCCATCGCCACGCCGATGTCGGCCGCCCGGAGCGCCGGTGCGTCGTTCACGCCGTCTCCTGTCATCGCCACCACGTCGCCCTCGGATTGCAGCGCATTGACGATCCGCAGCTTGTCCTCCGGGCTCACCCGGGCGAAGACGGATGCCCGCCGCACCGTCTCGACGAGATCGGCGGCGCTGAGGCCCTCCAGTTCGGCACCGGTCACCGCCCGCTCGCCGGGCCTGCCGATGCCGAGGTCGTCGGCGATGCGTGACGCGGTCCCCGGGTGGTCGCCGGTGATCATGATGACGCGGATCCCCGCACCCACCGCCTGCGCCACGGCGCGGCGCGCCTCAGGGCGGGGCGGATCGACTATGCCGACAGTGCCGAGGTAGACGAGGTCGCGCTCGTCCTGCTCGGACAGCGCTGCTCCGCGCCCTCCGAGCTCGGGGGCGTCACGGCGGGCCACCCCGATGGTCCGATACGCCTGCGCCGAGAGCCGCTCGGCGTCGTCCAGCACCGCGGAGCGCTCTGCGGCGCCGAGCGGCACAGTGCCGTCGCCGCGCTGCAGCCGCGAGCACCGATCGAGCAGCGCGTCCGGCGCGCCCTTGGCCGCGATGCGCATGCGGCCGCTCGAGCCGCGCAGTGCGACGGACATCATCTTGCGCTCCGAGCTGAACGGCACCTCGCCGATACGGGTGTCTTCGTCGGAATCCGCCTCGCCCGCAGATCGAGCGGCGAGCACGAACGCGGCGTCCGTCGGATCGCCCGTCGCCTCAAGGGACGATCCCGTGCCGCGCAGTTGCGCGTCGCTCGCGAGCGCGCCGGTGGCGAGCAGGGATCGCGTCGCCGGGTCGAGAGCCTCCAGAGTCGAATCGTCATCGAGGCGGACCTCGCCCGTTGCGGTCGCGACGACAGCGATCGCCATCCGGTTCTGGGTCAGGGTGCCGGTCTTGTCGGTGCAGATCGCCGACGCGGATCCGAGCGTCTCGACGCTGGAGAGCCTCTTCACGACGGCATTGCGTCGCGCCATGCGCCGCACGCCGAGCGCGAGCACGACGGAGAGGATGGCGGGCAGACCCTCGGGCACCGCGGCGACCGCGAGCGACACTCCGAGGAGCAGGATGGCGACCCATTCCGTCGGGGTCTGCGGGCGCGAGACGGCCGCGAGCGTCGCCATCACCACCACGGCGATGCCGACGACGACGCGTCCGAGCAGGGAGCCGAGACGGCCGAGCTCGCGCTGCAGGGGAGTGCGCTCGACAACGGTGGTGTCGAGCAGTGCTGCGATCGCACCCATCTCCGTGCGCATCCCGGTCGCTGTGACGATGGCGCGTCCGGTCCCGCGGGTGACGGCGGTGCCCCTGAACACCATGTCGTCGCGGTCACCGAGCGGAACGATCCGATCGAGCCGTTCGGCGTGTTTCGACACGGGTGCGCTCTCGCCCGTGAGTGCCGCCTCGGCGACGCGGAGCACATGCGCCTCGACCAGGCGCGCATCGGCACCGACCTGATCGCCCTCCGCCAGCAGCAGCACGTCGCCTGGCACCAGCTCGTCGGACACGATCGTGAGTCTCATGGCGTCGCGCAGCACCGTGGAGCGCGCCCTGGTCATCGTCGCGAGCGCAGCGACCGCGTTCTCCGCTTGAGCCTCCTGCGCGAGGCCGAGAGCGGCGTTCGCGACGATGATGGCGGCGATCACGATGGCTTCGACGGGCAGCCCCTGCGCACCGTCGATCGCCCACGCCGCGACCGAGATCGCGACGGCGGCGAGCAGCAGCACGATCAGGGGATCGCTGAGCTGGGCGAGCACCCTCCGCCAGAACGGCGTTCCGGAGCTTTCGCGCAGAGCGTTGGGGCCGACGGCAGCGAGTCGCCCGCGCGCCTCCTCGGCGGTGAGGCCGCGTTGCGGGTCCACTCCCAGCTCGGCTGCAACCGCGCCGGCGTCGCTCAGCGACGGATCGTCCGGTAGCGCGTAGGCCGGTCGCTGAGCGGGGGGCATGGTGCGATCCTTCCCGTCATCGGAGGCAGCCTCCAGGGCGGGAGCAGGAGGACTGCGGGGCGATGTCGCGTATCGAGTGCTACTTCGTGACGTCCCAGAGATGGTGGATGGGGTCGTGCAGCGCATACTTCGCGAGCGATTCGACGGTGAAGGCGCTGCCGTCGCCGCGGAATCCCATCCGGCCGAGTTCGCCGGAGTGCACCTGCGCGAGCGTGTCGGCGAAGGCGATGCCGGCGGTGGCGAGCTCGTCGGCGACCACGGAGGGATCCTGCGCGTTGTAGTGCTGCTCGATCGCCGTGGCGTCCTGGTTCCAGTTCGGGAACTGCGGGTCGACGAGCACGAGCATGAGCTCGAGCCGGGCGAGCATGATGCGGTAGACGTCGCGCACATGAGCCGAGTACTCGAGCGGCGACCACGTCGAGTCATCCGGCCGCATCGTGAGGCCCTCGCCTGAGAGCACCTGGCGGAACGCGGCGACGTTCTCGCGGACGTATCCCGGGATCTCGTCGAACGCGGTCGCGGTGGAATCGTAGCCGCAGTCGGGGCAGGGCTTCTCGAGGACCCAGGTCCAATTCTTGGTGTCGGGGACGATCGGCATGCGGCGACTCTACTGCGCGGCCGACGCCTGGCTACTGCCCGACGACCGCGCCGAAGTGCTCGGCGAGGGTGGCGCGGCTGGTGGCGCGCAGCTCCTCGAGGCCGACGGTGAAGACGTCCTGCACCTCGAGCACCGGCTGCTCGCCGACGACCGCATCGGTGACGCCGATGCGCAGCACGGGGTAGTTCCGGCCATCGCACAGGCCGCGGAACTTCACGTCGTCCTCACGGGCGACCGAGACGAGCGCGCGCCCGGTGGATTCCGAGAACAGCGCCGTCGTGGCATCCACCTCGTCGCGCTCTACGATGCCGTCGAGCCACACCCTGGCGCCGACCCCGAAGCGCAGCACGCCCTCGGCGAGGGTCTGCGCGAGGCCGCCGTCGGAGAGGTCATGGGCGGACGTGATGATGCCCTCGACCGCCGCGTTGTGCAGCAGGTCGGCGAGGGCCTTCTCGCGCCCGAGATCGACGCGGGGCGGCAGCCCGCCGAGGTGACCGTGGATCGTGCCAGCCCACGCCGAGCCGTCGAGTTCGAGCGCGGTGGTGCCGAGCAGGTAGAGGTTCTCGCCCGCATCCTGCCAGCCGGAGGGCACGCGGCGCGCGACGTCGTCGATGACGCCGAGCACCCCCACGACCGGGGTCGGGAAGATCGGCGTCGAGCCGGTCTGGTTGTAGAACGAGACGTTGCCGCCGGTCACGGGGATGCCGAGCTCGAGGCAGGCATCCGACAGCCCTTCGACCGCCTGCGAGAACTGCCACATCACCTCGGGGTTCTCGGGACTGCCGAAGTTGAGGCAGTCGGTGACGGCCATCGGCACCGCGCCCGTCGCGGCGACGTTGCGGTACGCCTCGGCGAGCGCGAGCTTCGCGCCCTGGGCGGGGTCGAGCAGGCAGAACCGCCCGTTCGCGTCGGTCGCGACGGCGACGCCGAGACCGGACCCCTCGTCGACGCGGATCATCCCGGCATCGTCGGGGAACGACAAGGCGGTGTTGCCGCCGACGTAGTAGTCGTACTGGTTCGTCACCCAGCTCTTGTCGGCGAGGTTCGGCGAGCCGAGGAGGGCGAGGAACTGCTCGCGGAGTTCTGAGCGGTCGGCTTCCGTCGAGGCGTCCGACCGCGGCAGTGACGCAGCGGAATCCGCCCGCAGTGCGTCGAGCCACACCGGGTATGCGACGGGTCGGTCGTACACCGGGGAGTCGACGGCGACGGTGCGCGGGTCGACGTCGACGATGCGCTCGCCATGCCAGTCGATGACGAGGCGGCTGTCGCCGGTGACCTCGCCGAGCACGCTCGCCTCGACGTCCCACTTGGCGGTGACCGCGAGGAACCCGTCGAGCCTGTCGGGGTGCACGACCGCCATCATGCGCTCCTGCGACTCGCTCATGAGGATCTCCTCGGCGGTGAGCGTCGGATCGCGCAGCAGCACGTTGTCGAGCGAGATGGCCATGCCCCCGTCGCCGTTGGAGGCAAGCTCCGAGGTGGCGCACGAGATGCCGGCGGCGCCGAGATCCTGGATGCCCTCCACCAGGTGGTCCTGGAAGAGCTCGAGACAGCACTCGATGAGCACCTTCTCGGCGAAGGGGTCGCCGACCTGCACCGCGGGACGTTTCGTCGGACCGCCCGACGAGAACGAGTCGGAGGCGAGGATCGACGCCCCGCCGATGCCGTCGCCACCGGTGCGCGCCCCGAACAGCACCACGAGATTGCCCACGCCGGTGGCGTTGGCGAGATGGAGGTCGTCGTGGCGCAGCACGCCCACCGCGAGGGCGTTGACGAGCGGGTTGCCCTGGTACACGGCGTCGAACACCGTCTCGCCGCCGATGTTGGGAAGGCCGAGGCAGTTGCCGTAGAACGAGATGCCGCCGACGACGCCGTGGACCACGCGGGCGGTGTCGGGATCGTCGACCCGGCCGAAGCGCAGCTGGTCCATGACCGCGACCGGGCGCGCGCCCATCGAGATGATGTCGCGCACGATGCCGCCGACGCCGGTCGCGGCGCCCTGGAACGGCTCGATGAAGCTCGGGTGGTTGTGCGACTCGACCTTGAAGGTCACCGCCCAGCCCTCGCCGATGTCCACCACGCCCGCGTTCTGACCCATGCCGACCATGAGGTGCTTCGTCATCTCGGGGGTCACCTTCTGCCCGAACTGGCGCAGGTAGTTCTTCGAGGATTTGTACGAGCAGTGCTCGCTCCACATCACCGAGTACATGGCGAGCTCGGCGCTCGTCGGGCGCCGGCCGAGGATCTCGCGGATCTGCGCATACTCGTCGCCCTTGAGGCCGAGGGCCTCGTAGGGCTGCTCGCGCTCGGGAGTGGCGGCGGCGCTCGCGACCGTGTCGAGTGGAACGGTTGGAACGGCGATCGCCGCCGCGTCAGCAGTCACCTGTCGATTCTAGGAGACGCGTCCGCGCGGCTCCCCGCAGCCGGCCCGGCCCGCGGCGAACGGTCAGCTCGCGATGTCCTTCGTCGTGAAGCGGCCGTAGGCGAGCGCGCCGAAGACGGCCAGGTAGCCGAGCTGCAGCCAGAGGTTGCTCAGGAAGGAGCCCCACTCGACCGGCGACCGCAGGACATCGGCGATGCCGAGCCAGTAGTGCGAGAAGAGCCAGGGGTGGATCCAGTCGAGTTGCGGCAGTGCGTCGACGACTTGCGCCACGGCGGCGAGCACGATCGTGGCCGCCATGGCGCCCACCGGCACGCTCGTCAGAGTCGAGGCGAAGAGCCCGATCGCAGCGAGGCCCAGCAGCGACACCGTCTCGTAGAGCGCCAGCAGCAGGATGCGCCCGCTGAAGCCCCAGAAGCCGACCTGCGACCCGGACAGCAGCGTGACCGGCCCGATGTGGAACAGGATCGCGCCGATGAGGCATCCGAACAGGGCGACCGTCAGCGTCGCGGCGATCGCGAAGGCTGCGCACGCAGCGTACTTGACCAGCAGGATGCGCAGCCGACCGCTCGGCGCGACGAGAAGGTAGCGCAGCGTGCCGAGGCTCGCCTCGCCCGCGATCGTGTCGCCGGCGACGACGGCGAGCGTCATCGGCAGGAACACGGGAATCGACACGGCGATCGCCGTGAACGCGACGAAGAGCCCGTTGTCGGTGATCGCGCCGATGAACGCCGGCCCCCGGCCGCTGCCAGCGCCCGCGACGCGCACCGCTATGCCGATGAGGACGGGCACCGCCGCGAGGGCGGAGAGCATCGTGATCGTGCGCCAGCGCCGGAACAGCGTCGCGAGCTCCGAGCCGAGCAGGGCCAGCGGGCGCACTGCCGCGGCGGTCGGGCCCGCGGTCTCAGCCTGCGACATCGAAGCCCTCCCCGGTGAGCGCGACGAAGCGGTCTTCGAGGCTCTCGCCGGTCGCGGCGATGCCGCGCACCCGCACTCCGGCGGCCACGAGCGCGGCGGTGAGGTCCTCGACGGCGACGCCATCGGGCAGCGCGGCCTCGACCCGGTCGGCGGCGGGAATCGACGGGGAGAGTCCCCGGCCGCGCAGCACGGCGGCCGCGGCATCCGGGTCCGCGGTGGTCACCGTCACCTCGCGCACGGCCTGCGATCTCAGCTCGTCGAGCGTGCCCGATGCGACGAGGGTGCCGGCGCGCATCACGGCGGCGTGCGTGCAGAGCTGCTCGATCTCTCCGAGCAGGTGGCTCGAGACGAAGACGGTCGTCCCGTCGGCGGCGAGGGCTCTGATCAGCGAGCGCACCTCGCGGGTGCCCTGCGGGTCGAGGCCGTTGCTGGGCTCGTCGAGGATGAGCAGTTCGCGCGGGCGCAGCAGCGCGTTCGCGAGTCCCAGGCGCTGCTTCATCCCGAGCGAGTAGGCGTGCACCTTCTTGGTTGCCGCATGGGCGAGGCCGACGCGCTCGAGGGCTGTGTCGATGCGGGCGCGTCGCGTGGCTGGAGCCGAGCGCGTGTCGGCTGCGTCGAATCGCACGAGGTTGTCGCGGCCGCTGAGGAAGGGATAGAACGCGGGGCCTTCGACGAGCGCCCCCACTCGCGGCAGCACCCGCTGGGCCGCTCGCGGCATCGGCTCGCCGAGCAGCTCGACAGTCCCGCTGCTCGGCGAGATGAGGTTGAGCATCATCCGGATCGTCGTCGTCTTGCCCGAGCCGTTGGGGCCGAGGAAGCCGTAGATCGAACCGCGGGGAACGGCGAGGTCGAGTCCGTCGACGGCACGCTGCGCGCCGAAGAGCTTGGTCAGGCCGGTGGCCCGGATGGCCGCCGCGCTCAACCGGCGACCGTCACTTGGCTGCGGCCTCGAGGGCCGCAAGAGGCACCGCTCCGGCGAACAGGCGGCCATCCGCGGTGACGAGCACCGAGACCAGCGCGGTCTGCAGGCCCTCGCCGCCCGCGACAGGCGTGAGCAGGCTGCCCGCCAGCGACGAGACGTCGGGCGCGGCGGAGCGGGTACCGGTCGAGGCGCCGAGCAGGGCCGAGCCGGTGCCGGCGGGCAGCTCGACGATCGTCGCCCAATCCGAGCCGGTGATCTTCGGCTTCGGCGCGAACGCCCCGAGGCCCTTCGGAGGGGCGGATCCACCGAGCCCCGACAGCAGTTCCATCGGCGTCAGCTGCGACACCGTCGTGCCGGCGGGCGGGGTGAAGTCGAAGACGGACGCCGCCGGGGCGCCGTAGGAGATCGAGGTGAAGGCCGTCGTGAACGCCGGAGCCGACTGGCCGCGAGCGTAGACCGCCGCCGACAGCGGCAGCCCGGTGAAGGCGTCCACTGCGAGGGTCGTGTGGTCGACGAGCGTTGCCGAGGTCTTCGGCGTGAGGGTCAGCGAGTAGACGGCGCGGCCTGCGACTCGATCGCTCGTGGAGACCGTGAGCGTGGTCGACGGCGTGATCGCCGCGATCAGCTTCGCCGCCGCCTGCGCGGGCGTCAGGGCGGTGCCGCCGGGCAGGGCGTCGGGATGCGCAGCGGAGGAGGCATCCGACGAGAGCTGCAGATGCGCGGCCGAACCGGCCTGCGAGTCGTACTCCCAGAGGCTGGTGCCGTTGTGGATGAGGTCGGTCTCGGCCCACGAGCCGAGCAGCTGGAGGCGCTGCTTCTCCGGGCCGTCGACGAAGACGCGGGCGGTGTGCGACGCGGTGAGGAACGATGCCCACGAGCTCAGCGACGAGCCGCCCAGCGAGATGCCGGTCGCCGATTGAAGCGAGCCGAGATCGGGCAGCCCGAGGTCGGAGGACTCCTGCACGGTTCCCGAATAGGCCGCATGCTGGCTGCCGCCGATGAGGGCGATCAGCTGGGCGGGCGTCTTCGACGGCAGAGTCGGGTCGGCATTCGCCATTGCGGGAATCGTCACGGCGGCCGCGATCATGACGGGCGCGACCATGGCCGGCAGCCAGCGTAGGACCTTGTTCATGCGCCCCAGGCTAGACGCGGTTGCTGGGGGCGGAGCCGGAAATACTCCGAGAGGATGACGAGCATCGTCCGGGAAGAGGCGGACGTCCGCTCGCCGGGTCGGGCTACGCGGCGAGTACCGCTCGCAGCGCGCTCTCGAAGAAGACGAGGCCGTCGACGCCGGAGCGCATCCGCTCGTCGGTGTCGGGGCCGAAGCCGGGCTCGGTGGCGTGCTCGGGGTGCGGCATGAGGCCGACGATGTTGCCGCGCTCGTTGGTGAGGCCGGCGATGTCGTGGAAGGAGCCGTTCGGGTTGAGGCCCGCGTAGCGGAAGGCGACGAGCCCCTCGCCCTCGATGCGCTTCAGGGTCTCCTCGTCGGCGATGAAGCCGCCGTCGGCGTTCTTGATCGGGATGACGATCTCCTGGCCCGTGACGAAACCGTTCGTCCAGGCGGTGTCGACGTTCTCGACGACGATGTGCTGGTCGCGGCGGATGAAGGAGCCGTGGTCGTTGCGGATGAGGCCGCCGGGCAGCAGGTGCGCCTCCACGAGCACCTGGAAGCCGTTGCAGATGCCGAGCACCGGCATCCCGGAATCCGCGGCCTGGACGACCTCGGTCATGATCGGCGCCATGGCGGCGATGGCACCGGCGCGGAGGTAGTCGCCGTAGGAGAAGCCGCCGGGCAGCACGAGCGCGTCGACGCCGCGCAGGTCGTGGTCGGCATGCCAGAGCGCAACGGCCTCGGCGCCGGCGCGGCGCACCGCCCGCTGGGCATCCCGGTCGTCGAGCGAGCCGGGGAAGGTGATGACGCCGATGCGCATCAGGCGGTCACGCCCGCCGCGACGCGCACACCGACGACGTCCTCGATGACGCCGTTGCTCAGCACATCGGCGGCGATCGAGCGCACGCTCTCGAGCAGCTCCGGGGTGACCTCGCCGTCGACGGCGAGCTCGAAGCGCTTGCCCTGCCTGACCTGGAACTCGCCGCGGCCGGCGCGGCGCAGGGCGCCGGCGATGGCCTTGCCCTGCGGATCGAGCAGCTCGGCCTTCGGCATGACTTCGACGACGATCACGGACACGCTGCGCTCCTTGCGGCGATGGGGCGAGGGGATTCCTCGAGTCTACCGGCCGCGACGGATCCGCCCCGGGTTGCCGCTGGGGAGGGCTTCGCGCGTTGCGCAGGGCGCGGCGATCGGCACTCTCGTCACCTCGGAGCGAAGCCCTGCGCGAGGAAAGTTCCGTGACGTTCAGGCGCCGTTAACCCCGGGGCCCGCTTCCGGTTCAAGGCCGCCCCATAGCGTGTCGGCATTAACCCCGGGGAGGACCGTGTCGCCGCGCACTGTCGAACTCGCGCCTGAGCATGCGCGAGGCGTCAGCGTATTCCCGGCGGCGACGGCGATGGTGTGGCCCGGCGCCGGGGCGAGCACCGCGGTGGCGGTGCCAGGGGTGCGCCTTGCGCCGGGCGATGTGCTCGTGCGCGTCGAGCTCTCGACGGTGTGCCCCATCGACGTGCGGATGGCGCAGGGCGGGGAGTCCGCCGCGCCGCCGCTCGTCCTCGGCCACGAGGCGGTCGGTGTCATCGAGGCGTTCGGCGAAGGCGGCGCGCGCTCCTCGGCCGGCAAGAAGCTCTCGCTCGGGCAGCGCGTGGTCTGGGCCCGGGAGGTGCCGTGCCGGCACTGCGCGCAGTGCCGCCGGGGCGATCCGGGTGCCTGCGTCGCCGCGGTGCGGTACGGGCACGAGCGGATGCGCCGTGGCTTCGAGCTCAGCGGCGTGTTCGCCTCGCACATCCACCTGCGCGCCGGCACGGCGATCGTTCCCGTCCCGCGCGATGCGCCCGCGGCG
The DNA here is from genome assembly GCF_027352875.1 of Gryllotalpicola sp. NCBI lineage: Bacteria > Bacillati > Actinomycetota > Actinomycetes > Micrococcales > Microbacteriaceae > Gryllotalpicola > Gryllotalpicola sp. The sequence goes on along the minus strand of NZ_DAIEII010000053.1, from coordinate 17,163 downwards.
GTGCTGGCGCCCGCGAACTGCACCGGCGCGCTCGCGATAGCGGCACTCGAGGCGACCGCCGAGACCGGCCCGATCGCGGGCGCCATCCTCGTCGTCGACGGCGCCGATCTGCTCGCGCTCACGGCCCTCGCGATGGCGAAGGACGCCGGCGCGACGGTGATCGCGCGCTCGACCGACGCCGAAGCCCGTGTCCGGGCGCTCAACTGGGGTGCCGACGCCGCGGCCGTGCCGGGCGCCCACCCGGACTCGCCGCTATCGCTGGAGTGGGCGATCCGCGGACTCGCCCGGCGCAGCGCCGACCACCGCGTGCTTGCGCTCGACGAGCACGGCCACGCCCTGCCGCGCCACCTCGAACTGGCCGCCGGCTATCTCGCGGATTCCTGGCACCGCCACCCCTTCGGAGCCGTCGTCGCGGAGCCGCTGCCCCTGGCTCAGGTCGATCGCGCCGTCGCGCTCGCCGCGACCCCGGATGCCCCGCTGCGTGTCGCCGTGACCCCGTGAACGTCGCACCCGCTGAGTGAGCGCGCGGCGTCACGCAGCCGCACGAGTCCATCGCCCGCCGACGCGGTCGCAGCCTCAGCCTGCTGGAGACCTATGCGGTGAGCCGCTCGACGAGCTCGCGGTATTTCGCCGCCGTCTGCGCGACGATCTCGGCGGGCAGCTCGGGCGGGGTTCCCCGGTTGTCCCAGTGGGCGGAGAGCCAATCGCGCACGATCTGCTTGTCGAAGCTCGCCATGCGCGCCTGGGGGGTGGCGGCGGTCTCCCAGACGAGGCCGTCCCAGTACCGGCTCGAATCGCTGGTGAGCACCTCGTCGGCAAGGGTCACCGTGCCGTCGGCATCCGTGCCGAACTCGAATTTCGTGTCGGCGATGATGAGCCCCTTGGATTCCGCCAGCGCGGCGGCCTTCCCGTAGATCCGCAGTGAGAGCGCGCGAAGCCGGTCGGCGGCCTCGGGGCCGATGTGATCGACGAGCTGCTCGAAGGAGATGTTCTCGTCGTGCTTGCCCTGCGGCGCCTTCCAGGCCGGGGTGAAGATCGGTCCGGGCAGTCGATCGCCATTGCCGAGACCGGCGGGCAGCGCGACGCCGCACACGCTCTGCGAGGCCTGGTACTCGGCCCAGCCGCTGCCGGCGAGGTAGCCGCGCACCACGCACTCGACGGGGAACATCTCGAGCGGCGTGACGATCATGGCGCGGCCCTTGACCGCGTCGGGCACCCGGTCGAGCCCGCCGGGCACGAGGTGGTTGGGGATGTCCTCGAGCTGTTCGAACCACCACAGCGAGAGCCGGGTGAGGAGTTCGCCCTTGCCGGGGATCCCCGGCGAGAGGATGTGGTCGAACGCGCTCACCCGATCGCTCGCCACGATGAGCAGTTCCGGGGCATCGGCGGTCGTCGAACCCGCCGGGATGTAGAGCTCGCGCACCTTGCCCGAGTAGACGTGCGTCCAGCCGTCGATCGCCGCGGTCATGTCGCCACCTTCTTCGCGATGTCGGTGCGGTACTGGCCGCCCTCGAGCCCGATCCTACCCATCGCCTCGTACGCGCGCGCGCGGGCCTCGGCGAAGTCGGACCCCAGCGCGACGACGTTGAGGACGCGGCCGCCGGTGGCCACCAGCGCCTCGGTCGCCCACGAGTCGCCGACGGTCCCGCGCACGGTGGCGATGTCGGTCGCCGCATGCAGGATGCTCACCTCGGGGACCGCGGTGGCGGCATCCAGCCCGGTCACGGGCCGCCCGGTGACGGGCGCCTCTGGATACCCCTCGCTCGCGAGCACGACCGCGACGGCGACGTCGAGGGCGAAGTCAGGGCGCGGCACGTCGCCGAGACGGCCCGTCGCTGCGGCGTAGAGCAGTCCCGAGAGGGGCGTGACGAGTCGGGCGAGCACCACCTGAGTCTCCGGGTCGCCGAAACGCGCGTTGAACTCGATGACGCGCACCCCGTTCGGGGTGATGACGAGGCCGCAGTAGAGCAGGCCGATGAACGGCGTCTGCTCGGCGGCGAGCCGGCGCACGGTGGGCAGTGCCACGTCGCGGACGATCTCGTCGACGAAGGTCTCGGGCAACCACGGCAGCGGGGAGTAGGCGCCCATGCCGCCGGTGTTGGGCCCCGCGTCGCCGTCGAGCAGACGCTTGTAGTCCTGCGCGGGGCTCAGCGGCAGCACGTCGTGGCCGTCGCTGAGCAGGAAAAGCGACACCTCGGGGCCGTCAAGGTACTCTTCGACGAGCACCGGGCCGTACTCGAGCCAGCGCCTGGCATGGGCGACTGCGGCGGCGCGGTCGGCGGTGACCATGACCCCCTTGCCGGCGGCGAGGCCGTCGGCCTTGACGACGTAGGGCGCACCGAACTCGTCGAGGGCGGCGATCGCCTCGTCGAGCCGGTCGGCTTCGGTTGAGCGCCCGGTCGGCACCCCCGCCTCGGCCATGATCCGCTTCGCGAACGCCTTCGACCCCTCGAGCGCGGCAGCCGCCTTGCCGGGGCCGAACACGGCGATGCCGCGCTCGCGCAGGGCATCCGCGACGCCAGCGACGAGCGGCGCCTCGGGCCCGACCACGACGAGGTCGACGCTCTGGTGGATCGCGTATTCGACGACCGCGGCGGGGTCGGTCGCGTCGAGTGGGACGCACCGCACCTCGCGGCCGATGCCGGCGTTGCCGGGGGCTGCGACGATGTCATGATTCTCGTCTTCGCCGAGCAGCGACCTGACGATCGCGTGCTCGCGTGCTCCCGAACCGAGGACGAGGATCTTCACTCGTTCCACAATAGAGGCATGGCAAAGGCGCGCATCGGCGACGAAATCGGAATCCCCGCGGTGCGCGCGGCGGTCGACGGCGGCGCGCCGCGCGAGACCGTGGCGCTTGCGGTGCGCTACCTGCTGCAGCTCCTCGCCGAACGCGCGCCGGGCCACACCCTCGAGGTGCGCGTGCCGCCCTACGGCGCCGTGCAGTGCATCGAGGGGCCGCGGCACACTCGCGGCACGCCGCCGAACGTCGTCGAGACGGATCCCGCGACCTGGCTCGCGCTCGCCACCGGCGCGCGATCGTGGGGTGCCGCGCTCGCGGCGGGAGCGGTGCAGGCGTCCGGCGCTCGCGCCGACCTCACGGGGCTCGTGCCCGTCTTCAGGCTGCGCGACTGACCCTGTTGCCGAACCGTCGGGTCGGCACGGTGCAGGGCGGCGCCACTATGCGGAATCGTCGTCTCGAGCGCGCGCGACGATGTGCTCGGCGGCGACGACCCGCGCACCGCGCGTCGAGCGCTCCGCCACGGCGGCGGCGAGCCCGCCGATGCCGACGCCGAATGCGAGCGCGAAGAGCAGCACGAACCCGAACACGACGTTCCGGTCGTAGCCGGCGGTGTCGGGGTCGTAGGGCACCGAGTAGGTGGCGACGGCGGCGGCGATGCCGAAGACAGCGCCGCCGAGCGCCATCCAGCGGCCGACCTTGGGCATCCGGCGCACCCGCACCTGCTCCTCGGTCACCGTCTCGACGTACTCGGCCTCGACGTCCTCCGCTTCTACGTCGATGATCTCGTCGCTCTCCTCTGCCACGGTGACATTGTCCCTTCGTAAGGTGTGCACCCGCTCAGCCAGCCGCGAAGCGGCGACGTGCTCGCCGCCCCCGCCGCCGGAGGCGGGCGGCGCAGCAGCGGCGGAGATCAACTGAGCTGAGTGGCCTCTACCCACTCGAGGTACTCGGGGGTCACCGTGCCGGTGATGTATTCGCCGGTGAAGCAGCTCATCTCGAGGTCGGTGACCTGCGACTGGCCTTCGAGGATCGCCGCCTTCATGTCCTCGACCTCTTGGTAGATCATGTTGTCCGCGCCGATCTCGCGGGCGACCTCGGGGATGGAGCGGCCCGAGGCGACGAGCTCCTTCCGCGACGGCATGTTGATGCCGTAGACGTGCGGGTAGCGCACCGGCGGCGCGGCCGAGGTGAAGGTGACCTGGTGGGCGCCGGCGGCGCGAGCCATCTCGACGATCTCGCGCGCGGTGGTGCCGCGCACGATCGAGTCGTCGACGATGAGGATGTTCTTGCCCTTGAACTCGCTCGACATCGTGTTGAGCTTCTGGCGGACGCTCTTCTTGCGCTGCGCCTGCCCCGGCATGATGAAGGTGCGCCCGATGTAGCGGTTCTTGTAGAACCCTTCGCGGTATTCGATGCCGAGCTTCCGGGCGACCTGCATCGCGGCAGGGCGGGAGGAATCCGGGATCGGCATGACGACGTCGATGTCGCCGATCGGCGCGTACTTCTCGACGGTCGACGCAAGGCGGTCGCCGAGGCGCAGCCGCGCCTCGTAGACCGAGATGCCGTTCATGACCGAGTCGGGGCGCGCGAGGTAGACGTACTCGAACGAGCAGGGGATGAGGCGCGGATTGCGCGCGCACTGCTTGGAGTAGAACTCGCCGCCCTGCGTGATGAAGATCGCTTCGCCCGGGTCGACGTCGCGCACGACCTCGTAGCCGGCGGCCTCGAGCACGAGCGATTCGCTCGTGACGACCCAGTCGACGCGGCCGCGCTTGCCCTCGCGGCGGCCGATGATGAGCGGGCGGATGCCGAACGGGTCGCGGAACGCGAGCAGTCCGTGGCCGGCGATCATGGCGATCGCCGCATACGAGCCCTCGACGCGCTCGTGCACCTGGCCGACGGCGTCGAAGACCTGGTCAGGGGTGAGCTCGAGGCCGCGGATCTGGCCTTCGAGCTCGGTGGCGAGCACGTTGACGAGCATCTCGGTGTCGCTGGAGGAGTTCATGTGGCGGCGGTCGATGTGGAAGAGGTCGTCGGAAAGCTCGCGCACGTTGGTGAGGTTGCCGTTGTGGACGAGCGTGATGCCGTACGGGGCGTTGACGTAGAACGGCTGCGACTCGCGCTCGTTGGCGGCGTCGCCCTTCGTCGTGTAGCGGACGTGGCCGATTCCGACGTTGCCCAGCAGCGACCGCATGTCGCGAGTGCGAAACGCCTCGCGCACCATGCCGCGGGCCTTGTGCATGTGGAACGTGGCGTCGTCGGCGGTGGCGATGCCCGTCGAATCCTGGCCGCGATGCTGAAGAAGAAGCAGGCTGTCGTACACCTGCTGGTTAGCCGGTTCGGCTGAGACGATCCCGACGATTCCGCACATCGCGCCCAGTCTTTCACACCCGTGCTGAACGGATGTCCGCCCGGTTCGGCAGCCTACGCCAAATAGGATTGCCCCATGGCTGACGGCACCTCGACCTACCGCGCGGCGGGCGTCGACACCGCAGCGGGCGACCTCGCCGTCGAGCTCATGAAGGCGGCGGTCGGCCGCACGCACGGTCCCGAGGTCATCGGAGGAGTGGGCGGCTTCGCGGGGCTCTTCGACGTCTCGTTCCTGCGTTCCTACGCCAAGCCGCTGCTCGCCACCTCGACCGACGGGGTCGGCACGAAGGTTGCGATCGCGCAGGCTCTCGACAAGCACGACAGCATCGGCCAGGACCTCGTCGGCATGGTCGTCGACGACATCGTCGTGGTCGGCGCGACGCCGCTCTTCATGACCGACTACATCGCCTGCGGCAAGGTCGTGCCCGCGCGCGTCGCCGACATCGTCGCCGGCATCGCCCGCGCCTGCTCGGCGACGGGCACCGCGCTCATCGGCGGCGAGACCGCGGAGCACCCGGGGCTGCTCGGCCCCGACGACTACGACGTCGCGGGTGCCGCTGTCGGCGCGGTGGAATCCGGCGCCGTGCTCGGCGCGCACCTCGTCGAAGACGGCGATGCCGTTCTCGCGCTCGGCTCGTCGGGCCTGCACTCCAACGGCTATTCACTCGTGCGGCACATCCTCGCGGGCGCGGGCATCGGCTATACCGAGCGATCGGATGCCTTCGGCGGGGTCGTCGGCGAGGTCCTGCTCGAGCCCACGCGGCTCTACGCCGCGCCGCTGCTGCGGCTGCTCGCCGACCCGCAGCTCGGAGCCGGCATCCACGCGCTCTCGCATGTCACCGGCGGCGGCATCGCCGCGAACCTGGCCCGCGTGCTGCCGCGCACCTCGTGGGTCGAGGTCGACCGTGCGACCTGGTCGCCGAGCCGCGTCTTCCGGGTGCTCTCCGACATCGCGGGAACGAGCCTCGAGAGCGCGGAGGGCACCTGGAACCTCGGCATCGGGTTCTTCGCCGTCGTGGCCGGGCCGGTTGCGGCGGATGTCGTGAACAGGCTCGCCCGTGACGGCATCCCGGCATGGCAGGTCGGCACGGTGACCATCGGCGCGCGCGACATCAGCGGGTTCGAGCAGGGCGCGAAGGGGGTCGACGGCGGCGCCGTGCGTCTCGTCGGCGCCTATCAGAACTAGGCGCTGTGCGCCTGTCCAGGTACGGGATCCTCGTCCCGGCCGCACGGCCTAGCCGGACGACGACGGAGCCTCAGGCGCCCTTCGGCGCTTTCTCTTCGTCCTCTTCGTCCTGCGACTCGCTGTCGGGGTCGTAGTCGGCCCACGCCGCGTACTGGTCGTCGACCGAGTGCTCGTGCGCGGTGAGTTCGCGCTCGAGGGCGGCGTAATCGACATCGGGGCTGAACGACTTCAGCTCACGAGCGATTTTCGTGTGCTTCGCCTTCTGACGGCCGCGACCCATGCGCAGGCCCCCTTTACAGCCTCGGGCCGGGGTGCATCCGTGTTCGGTGAGGGCACGCTTCCGGCAATACGGGGAACGAAAAACTAGCGATCAGCTTAGCACTTGGGGTTTTTCGGGCTCCTCGTGGCCGTCGTCTTCTCCCTGGGGGGTTCCGTCCTCGCGGACTTCCGCCTCGATCTGGGCGTTGACGGCCGCGGCGGCTGCCGCGCCGACGGCGGCCTTGCCCTTCTTATGGGACGCCGCGGTGTGACGGTGGAGCGTGCGCGCCTCGAGGCTGAGCGCGTCGCCGCGCCGGTCCTGACCCGGCAGCGGGCGCGATCGACGACCGTAGACGAGCTCGGTCGAGTCGAGGCGCCACGGCACGAGAGCGATCATGACGCCGTGCATGAGCATGAGATCGTGGCTGAGCCGTCGGGCCCGGTGGTTGTGCAGCAGCGTCTCCCACCAATGGCCGACGATGTACTGCGGCAGGTAGACGGTGATGACCTCGGCGCCGGCATACTCGCGACGCTTCTCGATGTAGAGCGCGAGCGGATGCCCGTATTCGCGGTACGGCGACTCGATGACGGTGAGCGGCACGTCGATGCGATTGTCGATCCACTGCTGCTTGAGCAGCGCCGTGGTCTCCTCGTCGATGCTGATGTGGACGGCCTCGAGCGAGTCGTGGTCGCCGGCGATGGCGTAGTCGAGTGCCTTGAGGGCGGGCTTCTGCAGATTGCCCACGAGGACGATGGCGTGGTCGCCGCGCGAGCCGAACTTGACGTCGGCATCGAGCGCGACCTCCTTCTCGACATCGCGGTAGTAGCGGTTCACGCCGAGCATGAGGAACCAGAGGATCGGCATCATGATGAACACGATCCAGGCGCCGTGGGTGAACTTCGTGATCGTGACGACGACGAGCACGGCCAAGGTGAGGAAGGCGCCGAAGGCGTTGATGCACAGCGATCGGATGATCGTGCTGCGGCGCATGAGCTCGCCGTCCTCGGTGCGGAAGCCCTCGTCGGTGCCGCCCGAGCGCAGCAGCCGGATCCAGTGCCGGACCATGCCGCTCTGCCCCAGCGTGAACGAGACGAACACGCCGATGATGTAGAGCTGGATGAGGTTCGTGAGGTTCGCGCCGTAGATCGCGAGCAGGATGATCGCCGCGAGCGCCAGCGCGATGACGCCGTTCGAGAAGACGAGGCGGTCGCCGCGGGTCGAGAGGGCCTTGGGCGCGTAGGAGTTCTTCGCGAGGACGAAGGCGAGCAGGGGGAATCCGTTGAACGCCGTGTTCGCCGCGAGCAGCAGGATCGCCGCCGTCACCGCCTGGATGACGAAGAACGGCAGCGAGTTGTTGCCGAACGTCGCCGAGGCGAGCTGGGCGATGAGGGAGCGCTGCGGCGAGGTCGCGCACTGCGCCCATCCCTGGAGGTCGCAGGGGTTCTCGGCATAGTGCACCCGGGTGATGAGCGCCATCGCGACCAGGCCGGCGAAGAGCACCGCGGCGATGCCGCCGAGGAGGAGGAGCGTGGTGCGCGCGTTGCGGATCTTCGGCCGCCGGAACGCCTGAACGCCGTTCGCGATCGCCTCGACGCCGGTGAGCGCCGAGCAGCCCGAGGAGAACGCGCGCAGCAGGAGCAGCACGACCGCCGCCTGAGTCGCGTCCGTGGAGTGCACGCTGAACCCCGCCGACTCGGCGATCGGGGGGTCGCCCAGCCAGGTGCGGATGAGGGCCGTGCCGACCATGATCGCGATCGACCCGGCGAAGATGTACGTCGGGAGCGCGAACGCCTTGCTCGCCTCGCGCACGCCGCGCAGGTTGACGGCGGCGATGAGGACGACGAATCCGATCGCCATCCACACCCGCCCGGGGGCGAGGGCCGGCAGCGCCGAGATGATGTTGTCGACGCCGGATGCCACCGACACGGCCACGGTGAGGACGTAGTCGACGAGCAGCGCCGAAGCGACGATGAGCCCGGCCTTCTCGCCGAGGTTCTTGTGCGCGACCTCGAAGTCGCCGCCGCCCGACGGGTACGCCTTGACGAGCTGGCGGTAGGAGGCGACGACGGTGACGAGGAGGAGGACGACGGCGGCCGCGACCCACGGCGCGAACGAGAGGAAGGCGAGCCCGCCGATGAGCAGGATCATCATCAGCTCCTGCGGGGCGTAGGCCACGGAGGAGAGCGCGTCGGACGCGAAAATGGGTAGCGCGAGGTGCTTCGGGAGGAGCTGCCCCTCGAGCTTTTCGCTCGCGAGGGGTTCCCCGAGAAGGATGCGTTTGGCAGATCGGGGCTCGCCCGGCTTGCCCTTACCCTCGGTGGACACGACGCGCGACACTATCACCGCCGCGCGCGCGGCTCAAAGTTCGAACGCCCGGAGTTCGGCACGAATCCGTGCGACGTGCTCGACGCGGCCCGCGGCGGTGATCTCGCAGACGGTCCTGCGCCCGTCGGCGGTCGTCGCGACTGCAACGCGGTACACCGCGATTCGCAACACGCACTCAGGTTCGCACGAAGCGCGGCGTCCATAATCGCGAGTGCCGCGGTGTCGCGGCGGCCGTCTCCGAGACCGAGGAGAACCGTTGCACCGCCTTGCCGTCCTGAGCATGAAGAACCGAGCGCTCATCGCGCTCATCACCATCTGCGTCGGAGCGTTCGGGTTCGTGTCGCTCTCGAACCTCAAGCAGGAGCTCATTCCGTCCATCTCGCTGCCCGAGCTCGTGGTGATGACGCAGTACCCCGGTGCGAGCCCCGAGGTCGTCAACAACGACGTCAGCAGCCCCATCGAGCAGGCGCTCCAGTCGATTCCGAACCTGGATTCCACGACCGCCGTCTCAAGCACGAACCTCTCGCTCATCACCGCGACCTTCACCTACGGCAGCGACATGACGACGGCGGCGCAGAAGGTCGAGCGGGCTATCAGCCAGATCTCGAGCAGGCTGCCGGCCGCGGTCTCGCCGCAGGTGGTCACCGCGAGCCTCGACGACCTCCCCGTGCTGCGGATCGCCGCGACCGGCCCCGTCTCGGAGGCCGTGCTCGGCGGTGATCTCGCCCGCCTCACTGTTCCCGAGATCAACAAGGTCGCCGGCGTCAACGATGCTCAGATCGTCGGCCTCTCCGGGCAGCGCGTCTCCATCACCCCCGACAAGGCCAGGCTCGCCGCCCACGGTCTTACCGCGCAGGCGATCTCCCAGGCGCTCTCAGCCAACGGCATCCTGTTGCCCGGCGGTTCGATCACCTCGGGAGATCAGACCCTCAGCGTGCAGTCCGGCGCGAAGCTCACCTCGGTCGACCAGCTCAAGGCGCTGCCCCTCATCGCGGCGCAGACCGCGACCGCGACCGGCGGCACCGCCATCCCGGGCTCGGCGAAGGCCCCGACGGTCGGCGACGTCGCGACCGTCAAGCTCGACACCGACCCGACGACCTCGCTCTCGCGCGTCAACGGCAAGCCGGCGCTCACGATCGGCATCACCAAGCTGCCGAGCGCCAACACCGTCGACGTCTCGAACGGCGTCAAGGCGCTGCTGCCGAAGCTTCAGGCCGAGCTGCCCGCGGGCACCCAGCTCACCGTGGTCTTCGACCAGGCGCCGTTCATCACGCAGTCGATCTCATCGCTCGCCGAGGAGGGCGCGCTCGGCCTCGGGTTCGCCATCATCGTCATCCTGCTGTTCCTGCTGTCCATCCGGGCGACGATCGTGACGGCCATCTCGATCCCGACGAGCGTGCTCATCACCTTCATCGCGATGTGGCTCTCGGGCTACACGCTCAACATCATCACGCTGGCCGGCCTCACCATCGCGATCGGGCGCGTGGTGGATGACTCCATCGTCGTCATCGAGAACATCAAACGACATCTCGATCGTGCAGGGCGCTCAGGGGCGGGGGACCGCGCCGCAATCGTGGTCGCCGCGGTGCGCGAGGTCGCCGGCGCCATCACCGCGTCGACGATCACGACCGTCGCGGTGTTCCTCCCCCTCGCGTTCGTCGGCAACCAGACGGGCGAGCTGTTCCGCCCCTTCGCGGTGACCGTGGCGATCGCGCTGGTCGCCTCGCTGTTCGTCGCGCTCACGATCGTGCCGGTGCTGGCCTACTGGTTCCTCAGGGCGCGTTCGAGCGCCGCCGCCGGCCCCGCGCCGGAGTCCGAGGACGACCTGGCCCGACCGACGTGGCTGCAGCGCGGTTATCTTCCGATCCTGCGCTGGACACTCCGGCACTCGATGCCGACTCTTCTCATCGCCGTGCTCGTGCTCGGCGGAACGGTCTTCTCGGCGCGCTTCCTCACCACGAACTTCCTCGGTTCGAGCGGCCAGAACACCCTCTCGGTCTCGCAGACCCTGCCTGCCGGGACGAGCCTGTCGGCGAAGGACGCCGCCGCCAAGAAGGTCGAGGAGGCAGTGCTCGGCACACCGGGCGTCACGATCGTCCAGTCCTCGATCGGCGCGAGCGGGTCGGCGCTCGCCGACGCGTTCCTCGGCGGGGGCGGCAGCACGACGTTCTCCATCACGACGGATCCCTCCTACGATCAGACCGCCCTCGAGGCCGATATCGAGTCGCGGCTCAAGACGGTGACCGGCGCGGGCGATATCGCGGTCTCCGCGCAGAGCGGCTTCGGGTCGAGCAACAGCGTCGAGATCGATGTCACCGCGCCCGATGAGAAGACGCTGCAGCAGGCATCCGACGCGGTCGTCGCAAAGCTCACGACGTTCTCAGCGGTGAAGCAGGTCGCGAGCAATCTCAGCTCGACGCTGCCGTATATCGCCGTCGACGTCGACCGCGCCACGGCGGCGCAGTACGGTCTCACCGAGGTCGCACTCGGCCAGATCGTCTCGCAGGCCATGCAGCCGACGCAGATCGGCACGATCGCAATCAACTCGTCGACGTTGAAGATCTACCTGGACAACTCGTCCGCGCCCACGACGGTCGCGCAGCTCAAGGCGCTCCAGATCCCGACCCCCGTCGGCTATCTCCCGCTCAGCCGGCTCGCTGACGTGCACGAGGCGCAGGGTCCGGCGACGGTGAGCACGACCCATGCCCTGCGCAGCGCGAAGATCACCGCCGTGCCGGTCGGCGCCGACCTCACGGGTGCGAATGCCGCCGTGAGCGCGACGATCAAGGATGCCGTCCTGCCCGCCGGTGCGACCGCGAAGGTGGGTGGCGTCGGCTCCGATCAGGCGAGCGCATTCCAGCAGCTCGGTCTGGCGCTGCTCGCGGCGATCCTCATCGTCTACATCGTCATGGTGGCGACGTTCCGGTCGCTCCGGCAGCCGCTGCTGCTGCTCGTCTCGGTGCCGTTCGCGGCGACCGGTGCGATCCTGCTGCAGCTCGCCACCGGAATCCCGCTCGGCGTCGCCTCCCTCGTCGGCGTGCTCATGCTCATCGGCATCGTCGTGACGAACGCCATCGTGCTCGTCGACCTCGTCAACCAGTACCGCGCGCGCGGACTCGCGGTGCCGGACGCCCTCGTGCACGGCGCCGCGCGGCGCCTGCGCCCGATCCTCATGACCGCGCTCGCGACGATCTTCGCGCTCCTGCCGATGGCGTTGGGGCTGACCGGTCACGGCAGCTTCATCTCGCAGCCGCTCGCGCTTGTCGTCATCGGCGGTCTGGTGTCGTCGACGGTGCTCACGCTCATCGTGCTGCCGACCCTCTACAACCTCGTCGAGGGTGCACAGGATCGTCGAGCAGCGAAGCGCGCTGCCCGGGCCGTGGTTTCTGGCGGGTAGGGGTTCACGCGGAGTGCGGGGCCGCTCGGCGTGGCGGGGGGTGAATCCCTGCACGTCGTCCTCCCGCCGGAGTAGCAGGTAGACTGAATGTCGTCGGCTTCTGACGTGTGCGTCCATCTGGGACGTGAAGTGTGTGTCAGGCGGGCCGTCAGCGGAGCAGTGGGCTCCGCGCTTCCATTCGATGTGTGAACGGCCCCCAGCACTTCTGGGGTTCTCAGGCTGCTTGCGAGCGCCTGCCATGCAATCCCCTTTTGTCAGGAGCTGTTTCCATGCCCAAGAATGCCAAGCGATCCAGCGGCGGCACCCCAAAGAACTTCGACCCGAACGCGCGTCACGGCGCGGCTTCCGGCTCGCGCAGCCCGGGTCACCGCGGCTACCGCCCCGACGAGCAGGGCGCCGGCCAGGCCGGCGCCAAGAAGCCGCGCTGGAGTTCCGACGAGCGCGTCGCCCGGGGCCGCAGCGAAGATCGTCGCGGTGCCGGTTCGACCGAGCGCGCTGCGCGTCCGGCATCGGGTCGCGACGACCGCGACGGCGCAGCACCGCGTCGCTTCGAGCGGGACGACCGTGCCCCGCGCCGCTTCGAGGTCGACGGTCCTGCGCGTCCGCGTCAGGACGACCGCCCCGCTTTCGGCGGCGGCCGACGCGAGTCGGCTCCCCGGGCCGACTCCTCCGAGCGCCAGCCGCGTCGCTTCGACCGTGACGACCGTGCCCCGCGCCGGTTCGAGGGCGACCGCCCCGCTCGCCCGGCCTATGGTCGCGACGACCGTGCCCCGCGTCGTTTCGAGGGCGACCGCCCCGCTCGCCCGGCCTATGGTCGCGACGACCGTGCCCCGCGTCGTTTCGAGCGTGACGACCGTCCCCGCCGTGTCGAGGACGATCGTCCCCAGCGCAGGGAATCCAAGTTCTACGGCGACAGCCAGCAGAAGCGTGTCTTCACCGACGCCGATGACCGCGTGCTCGAGAAGCTCCAGGCGGAGGCCACCGAGGCGTCCGACGTCGACGGCGTAACCTTCGACGAGCTCGGCCTGGGCCGCAACATCGTCGCGGCGGTCGCCGAGCTCGGCGCCGCTCGCCCGTTCCCCATTCAGGCGGCAACGATCCCCGACGTGCTCGCGGGCCGCGACGTCCTCGGCCGGGGCCGCACCGGCAGCGGCAAGACCATCGCCTTCGCGGCGCCGCTCGTCGAGCGCCTCGCACACTCGGGCAGCGCCGAGATCGCGTCCGGCTCCCGCAGCAAGCGCCAGTTCGGCCGTGCTCCGCGCGCGCTGATCCTCGCCCCGACCCGGGAGCTCGCCCTGCAGATCGACCGCACCGTGCAGCCCATCGCCCGCTCAGTCGGCCTCTTCACGACCCAGATCTACGGCGGCGTGCCGCAGCGCGCGCAGGTCATGGCGCTCGAGCGCGGCGTCGACATCGTCATCGGCACGCCCGGTCGCATCGAAGACCTCATCGAGCAGGGTCGACTCGACCTCTCGCACGTCCAGATCACGGTGCTCGACGAGGCTGACCACATGTGCGACCTCGGATTCCTCGAGCCGGTGCAGCGCATCCTGCGCCTCACCTCCACCGGCGGCCAGAAGCTGCTCTTCTCCGCGACGCTCGACGCCGCGGTCGCCGGTCTCATCGACGAGTTCTTCGACAACCCGGCCGTGCACGAGGTCGCCGGCGAGGACCAGGCGTCCAGCGACATCGAACACCGCGTCTACCTCATCGACCACCGCGAGAAGGTGCAGATCATCGAGCGCCTCGTGCGCGAGAACGAGGCCAAGACCCTCGTCTTCGCCCGCACCCGCGCCTACGCCGAGGACCTCGCCGACATGCTCGTCGAGGAGGGCGTCCCCGCCACGAGCCTCCACGGCGACCTCAACCAGGCCAAGCGCACCCGCAACCTCGAGCGCCTCACCCAGGGCAAGGTCCGCGTGCTCGTCGCGACGGACGTCGCGGCCCGCGGTATCCACGTCGATGACATCGATCTCGTCATCCAGGCGGATCCGCCCGACGAGTACAAGACCTACCTGCACCGCAGCGGTCGCACCGGCCGCGCCGGCAAGAAGGGCGTCGTCGTCACGCTCGTCTCGCGCAACCGCCGCCGCAAGATGGAGGACATGCTCGATCGCGCCGAGATCGTGGCCGAGTGGAGCGACTACCCCGCACGCTGACGCTCGGCGCCGTCAGCTGGTCGGCAGGCCCGCGGATGCCGCGGCCTCGAGCGAGCCGAGTGCGGCCTCGAGCGCCTCGCGCTGCGCGGGGCTCAGCTCGACGAGCAGCGCGGCGAGGTACTCGGCGCGCTCGAAGCGCGCCTGGCTGACCGCCTCGACGCCGGCAGTGGTTGCCTGCACCCAGAACGAGCGGCCATCCTCCGAATCGGGCACGCGCTCGACGAAGCCGCGCGCCTCAAGGTCGGCGATGACCCGGGTCACCGTCGGCGCCGCGACGGCCTCGATGCGGGCGAGCTCGCTCGGGCGCAGCCTGCCGTGCCGCACGATCGACGACAGCGCCGAGATCACGCCGTGGCTGGCGCCATGGCTGGGGCCGTCGCTGCTGGCTCGGATGCGGCGGTTGATCCGGCCGATCGCGACCGCGAGCCGGGCGGCGACGTCGTCGTCGGCCGACGCGGTCCGCGGGGCTGTGCGCTCGTCGTCGGCGCGCATGGCTAGATCCGCTCGGACTCGGACTCGTCGACGACGACGGGCTCGGCCAGTGCCACGGTCTCCTGGTGGGCGTAGTTGCGGCCGCGGATCAGCGACGCGACGGCCGCGACGACCGTCAGCCCCGCCGCGACCGCGAACACCACGATGAGACCCTGGTGGAACGGATCGCTGATGAGCGTCGGGAAGAAATTGGTGCCGGTGAGTGTGGCCTGATCGCCGGCCGACAGGGACTGAAGCACGTTGAGACCGTTCGACCCGAGCAGCGTCTGGATCGGGTTGAAGCCGAGGAAGGTCGCGAATACCGTGCTCACCGGTGGCAGGCCCGAGACGACGGTCGCCGCCGGAGACGGGACGCCGTTCGCCGTGAGGCCGGCGAAGAGCGTCTGCGGCAGCGTGGCGCTGAGACCGACGATGAGCAGCGAGAAGAAGAGGCCCATCGACAGCGAGGAGCCCGCGTTCTGCATCGTGCCGGCCATGCCCGACGCGGCGCCGCGCTGACTGGCGGGAACGGCCCCCATGATCGCCGAACGGTTCGGGGCCCCGAACATTCCGCTGCCGACGCCGTTGAGGAAGATGATGATCGCGAACGCCCAGTAGTTGAAGTTCATCGGCAGGACGAGCAGGCCGAGGAACGTCGCCGCATTGAGGAAGAGGCCCACCGAACCGAGCACACGGGGGCCGAGGCGATCGGACAGTGCGCCGGAGATCGGACCCGCGATGAGGAATCCGACGGTGAGCGGCAGCAGGTAGATGCCTGCCCAGAACGGAGTGTCCTCGAACTTGAAGCCGTGCAGCGGCAGCCAGATGCCCTGCAGCCAGATGATGAGCATGAACTGCATGCCGCCGCGCCCGATCGACGCGAGGAGGCCGGCGAGGATGCCCATCGCGAACGCGCGGATCTTGAAGAGCCGCATCTCGAACATGGGGTATTTCTGATTGAGTTCGACGAATACCCAGACGATGAGGACGGCGAGGCCCCCGCCGAGGCCGCCGAGCACCCACGGGTTCGTCCAGCCCGTCGAATCCGAACCGTAGGGCTGGATGCCGTAGGTGATGGCCGTGAGCAGGGAGGCGAGCCCGGCGGCGAAGAGGACGTTGCCCCACCAGTCCATCGAGCCCTCGGCCTTGACGCCGATTTCGCGAAGCGAGAGGTACGACCAGATCGTGCCGATGATGCCGATCGGCGCTGAGACCAGAAACACCCATTCCACGTCGAACGGGCCGATGTGGTACGAGATGTTGGCGAGCAGGCCGCCGATGAGAAGGCCGATGAACGAGCCCGCGATGGCGACGACCTGGTTGATGCCCATGGCGAAGCCGCGGCGATTGGCGGGGAATGCGTCGGTGATGATCGCCGTCGAGTTGGCGAAGAGCATCGCCGCACCGATGCCTTGCACGAAGCGCCAGATGACGAGCCACATCGCGCCGGATGAGCCCTCGAGTGGGTTGAACGACAGCGCGACCGATCCGATCGTGAAGACGACGAACCCGAGGTTGTAGATGCGCACCCGACCGAAGAGGTCGCCGAGCCGCCCGAAGGTCACGACGAGCACGGCCGTGACGAGCATGAAGCCCATCAGGATCCACAACAGGTAGTTGATGTTGCTCGGGTCGAGCGGATTGATCTTGATGCCCTTGAAGATCGCGGGCAGTGAGATGAGCACGATCGACGAGTTGATCGTCGCCATGAGCATGCCGAGGGTGGTGTTGCTGAGGGCGACCCACTTGTAACGCGGGTGATCCTTGTCGAACAGAGTGGTGGACACGAGGCTCCGGTGCGGCTGCGGTTAGGTACTTAACAATCGCTAACCACTTTACTACCGAAGCCTCGTGTGCACCCCCTTTCAGTGTCGCCGGTTCCGCCGGATGACGACGATGGTGATGATCGCCGCGACGATGACCGCTGCGCCGCCGAGGCCGATGCCGACGAACGTGCCCGGAGCATGCGAAGCGACACCGACCGCGTCACCGGTGCTCGCGCTCGGCGTCGAGGTCGTGCTCGGCGTCGACGTCCCAGACAGGCTGCTCGGCGCTGCTGACGAGCGCCCGGGCACACCCGGGGCGACGGAGGCCAGCTTCACGGTGAACACGATCGGCGGCCACTCCGTGTCGATTGCGGTCGAGACCGGGTGGCCGTCGTCCGCGACGATCCGGTAGTTGATCGTGAAGGTGCCATCGGTCGTGATGTCGACGGCCTGGCGGACATCGAGCCCGTCGACGGCGGCTGTGCCGGTT
>NZ_DAIEII010000045.1:0-5660 GCF_027352875.1 Gryllotalpicola sp. | reverse complement strand
GAAGCGAGGGGCGGGATTCTTCGGAATCCCGCCCCTCGCTCTGTCTGTGCCGTGACCTCAGAGCATGCTCTTGGTGTGCCAGACGGTCTTGGTCTCGGTGAAGGCGAGGATGCGCTGCAGGCTGGGAGCGGCGGCGTCCGGCCCCGGCTCGGGGCGCAGCACGCGGGCGAGCGCATCGGCCGCCGCGGCTTCGAGGGCCGCCCAGTCGAGACCGCCGGCTCCGACCAGATCGACAGCGTTCACATCGGCGTGCGATGCGAGCCACGGGGCGATCTCGGTCGGCGAGCCGGTGAGCACGTTGACGACGCCGGCCGGCACATCGCTGGTGGCGAGGACCTCGGCGAAGCTGATCGCCGACAGTGGAAACCGCTCGCTCGCGATGACGACGACCGTGTTGCCGGCGACGAGCGCGGGAGCGACGGCCGAGACGAGGCCGAGCAGCGCGGAATCCTGTGGTGCGACGATCGCGACGACGCCGACCGGCTCGGGCGTGGAGAGGTTGAAGTAGGGGCCTGCGACGGGATTGCCGGACCCGGCGACCTGCGCGAACTTGTCCGTCCAGCCCGCGTACCAGACCCAGCGGTCGATCGCGGCCTCGACCTGCTGCACGGCAGCCGCACGGGTCACGCCCTGCGCCGCGACGATCTCATCGGCGAACTGGCCCTTGCGGCCCTCGAGGACCTCGGCGACGCGGTAGAGCACCTGGCCGCGGTTGTAGGCGGTCGCGCCCGACCAGCCGGCGACGGCGCCGCGTGCGGCGACGACCGCGTCGCGGGCGTCCTTGCGCGAGGCGAGCGCGGCGTTGGCTAGGAATCCGCCGTCCGCCGCCGTGACCTCCCAGGTGCGACCCGACTCGCTGCGCGGGAAGGCTCCTGCAATGAAGAGCTTGTAGGTCTTGGGCACGGCGAGGCGCGTCACTTCTTGGCCGCCTTTCGGACGGTGCGCGGAGGGATGGGCGGCTTCGCCACGACGGGCAGCGCCCGCTGCGGCGCCGGAGCGTCGGCCGACTGGAGGTAGGCGAGCAGGCCCTGGCGGCCGCCCTCGCGGCCGTAGCCGGACTCGCGGTAGCCGCCGAACGGGCTCGCCGGGTCGAAGCGGTTGAAGGTGTTCGCCCAGACGACCCCCGCGCGCAGCTTGTCGGCGACGGCGAGCACGCGGCTGCCCTTATCGCTCCAGATGCCGGCCGACAGGCCGTACGGCGTGTTGTTCGCCTTGGCGATCGCCTCCTCCGGGGTGCGGAAGGTGAGCACCGAGAGCACCGGGCCGAAGATCTCCTCGCGGGCGATGCGGTGGGTCTGCTCGACGCCGGTGAAGATCGTCGGCGCGAACCAGAAGCCCTTCGTGGGCAGGTCGACCGGGCAGGACCAGCCTTCGGCGCCCTCGGCGGCGCCGATCCGCGCATACTCGCTGATCCGCTTCAACTGCTCGGCGGAGTTGATGGCGCCGACATCGGTGTTCTTGTCGAGGGGATCGCCGACGCGCAGCGTCGCGAGGCGCACCTTGAGCCGCTCGACGACCTCGTCGTGGATGCTCTCCTGCACGAGCAGGCGGCTGCCCGCGCAGCAGACGTGCCCCTGGTTGAAGAAGGCGCCGTTCACGATGCCCTCGATCGCCTGGTCGATGGGCGCGTCGTCGAAGACGATGTTCGCGCCCTTCCCGCCCAGCTCGAGGGTGAGCCGCTTCGGCGTGCCGGCGACGGCCTTCGCGATCTCGCGGCCGACGGCGGTGGAGCCGGTGAACGCGACCTTGTCGACGCCGGGGTGGGCGACGAGCAGGCGGCCGGTCTCGCCGTCGCCGGTGACGATGTTGACGACGCCCGCGGGCAGCTCCGCCTGCTGCACGATCTCGGCGAAGATCAGCGCGGTCAGCGGAGTCGTCTCGGCCGGCTTGAGCACGACGGTGTTGCCCGCCGCGAGGGCCGGGGCGATCTTCCAGGCGAGCATGAGCAGCGGGAAGTTCCAGGGGATGACCTGGGCGGCGACCCCGAGCGGGCGGGGTGCGGCGCCCAGGCCGGCGTGGTCGAGCTTGTCGGCCCAGCCGGCGTAGTAGAAGAACCAGGCCGCGACGAGCGGCACATCGACATCGCGCGACTCGCGGATGGGCTTGCCGTTGTCGAGGCTCTCGGCGACAGCGAGCTCGCGGGCGCGCTCCTGCACGAGACGCGCGATGCGGAAGAGGTACTTGGCTCGGTCGCTGCCACTGAGGCGCGACCAGGTGCGGTCGTAGGCCGAGCGCGCGGCCGCGACGGCGGCATCCACATCGGCTTCGTTCGCCGACGAGATGCGGGCGATCACCTTCTCGGTCGACGGCGAGATGGTGTCGAACGCCGTGCCGCGGCCGGGCTGGAAGTCGCCGCCGATGAAGAGCCCGTACTCCTTCCTGAGGTGCAGGATGGCGGCGGATTCCGGGGCCGGTGCGTAGTCGAGGAAATCTGTCATGTGTCAGTCCACCGAGATGTAGGTCGGGCTCAGGTAACGGCCGGATGCCATGCGCTGTCGTTGCAGCAGCACGTCGTTGAGCAGGCTCGAGGCGCCGAAGCGGAACAGGCGCGGGTCGAGCCAGCGCTCCCCCGCCACCTCGGCGACGGCGACGAGGTAGCGCAGCGCGTCCTTGCTGGCGCGGATGCCGCCGGCCGGTTTGACGCCGACCTCGAGTCCGGTGAGCCGGTGCCAGTCGCGCACGACCTCGAGCATCGAGACGGTCACGGGGAGCGTCGCCGCCGGTGAGATCTTGCCCGTCGAGGTCTTGATGAAGTCGGCGCCGGCGAGGATGGCGAGCCACGAGGCGCGCCGGACATTGTCGTAGGTGACGAGTTCGCCGGTTTCGAGGATGACCTTGAGGCGGGCGCTCGTCCCGTCGGGGCGGCGGCAGGCCTCCTTGACGGCGGTGATCTCGTCGAAGACGAGCCCGAGGTCGCCGGCGAGGAAGGCCCCGCGGTCGATGACCATGTCGATCTCGTCGGCACCGGCGCTCACGGCATCCTGCACGTCGAGCAGTTTGACGCGGCGCGAGGCCCGGCCGCTGGGGAACGCGGTGGCGACGGCGGCGACCGCGACGGTGCCGCCGCGGCCGGTGTGTGCGTCGCCCAGCGCCTCGACTGCGACGCCGACGAGGTCGCCGTAGACGCAGACGGCGGCGGTCGAGGGGGTCGCCGGATCGCCGGGGTCGGGCCGCACCGCCTTGGCGGCGAGCGCCCGGACCCTGCCGGGCGTGTCCGAGCCCTCGAGAGTGGTGAGGTCGATGAGGGACACGACGAGGTCGAGAGCGGCACGCTTGGACTCCGTCTTGATCGACCGCGTCGCGAAGGCGGCCGCGCGGGCCTCCAGCCCGACCGCGTCGACGCCGGGGATTCCGTGGAGGAAGCGCCCCAGGGTGGCGTCGGTGAGTTCGCCGCCGACGACGCGGCGCGCCAGCTCGCTGCTGGTCAGAGTGGGCATGGTTCCAGGCTAAGGCGTCTCGGCGAGCAGCGCGGCGACCTCCGCGACGTCGGCGCGCATCTGCGCGATGAGCGCAGGAATGCCCGCGAAGGCGACGTTGTCGCGGATGCGCTTCACGAACGACACCTCGATGACATGGCCGTAGAGGTCGATCGTCTCGCCGATGACGTGGGCCTCGACCTGCCGCTGCGGCACGCCCTCGAAGGTCGGGTTGTTGCCGACGGAGATCGCGGCGGGGTGGCGCACTCCGGCGTCGAAGAGCCAGCCCGCATAGACGCCGTCGGCGGGGATCAGACCCTCGGCGTCGGGAGCGAAATTGGCGGTCGGGAACCCCAGTTCGCGGCCGCGTCGCGCGCCCGGCACGACCTCGCCGCGCAGCGTCGGCAGGTGGCCGAGCATGGCGCTAGCGCCCTCGATGTCGCCCGCGACGAGAAGCGCGCGGATCCGCGTCGACGAGACGCGCTCGCCCGTCCCGGCCCGCTGGTCGTCGACGAGGATGACGCGGAAGCCGTGCCGCTCGCCGAGCGCGCGCAGCATGTCGACGTCGCCGGCATTGGCGCGCCCGAAGCGGAAATCGCTTCCGACGAGGACGAGATGGGCGTGCAGCGCATCGACGAGCACGCCGGTGACGAAGTCCTCCGGGCTGAGCGCGGCGAGCTCCTCGTCGAAGTGCAGCACGAGGGTGGCATCCATGCCGGTGCCCGCCAGCAGTTCGAGCTTCTGGTCGAGGCTCACCAGCGACGGCGGGCACCTGTCCGGGGCGAGAACCGCGAGCGGATTGCGGTCGAAGGTGACGACCGTCGCGGCGAGCGAGTGCTCGCGGGACACGCGCAGCACCTCGGCCATCACCGCGCGGTGGCCGAGGTGCACGCCGTCGAACTTGCCGATCGTCACGGCGCTCGGACCGAAGTCCGGCTCCACCTCGGCGGGGTCGCGGTAGATCTTCATCGGGCGACCGCCCGGACCGGATGCCGCCGCAGCCACCACATGCCCGCGAGCGGCAGCACCGCCGGGACGAACCAGTAGCCCTGGCCGAAGACCGTCCACACCGTGGACGTGTCGCCGAAGGCGTTGCCGGAACCGGTACCGAGCGCATCCGGGGACAGGGTCGTGATGAATCCCACGATGAGAACCCCCGCGAATTCCACGCACACCGTCACCCAGGCGACGCGGTACCAGACGCCGCGATGGATGATGAGCGCGACCATCGCGACGATGTAGACGACCGCGGAGCCGGCCGAGATGGTGATCGCGGCGGGTGCCTTGCCGAAATGGTCGACGATCTGGAAGATGCTGCGGCCGAGCGCGGCCATGACGAGCACGGCATAGACCGCGACGAGGACGACGAGGACGCCGACCCTGCCCACCGCTGGCGCCGCCGCGGCCAGGCGGTCGGTGACGGAACGACGCGGTTCGCTCATAGCCCTACAAGTCTAAGTTGCGCGGGTCATGCGCCCTGGACGAACCAGATGATGCCCATGCGGTAGAGCATGACCGCGACGGCGAGGCCGATGGCCCCGAGCACGACGACGCTCCAGCGGGAGCGGTCGATGAGCGCCCAACCCATGCCGATGAGCGGCAGCAGCAGGGCGCCGACGAGATACATCCAGTACTCGAGCAGACTGCCCGAGGGCGGATTGCCCGCGAGCGGCGCGACGATCGCGACGACGACCTGCACTATGAGCTCGAGGGCGACGAGCGCGATCGCACCCATGACGAGATCGTTCGGGGTGCGGCCGAGGAAGCCGGCGATGAGGCACAGCAGGCCCGCCGCGAGCGCGGTGGCGAGCTCGACGTCGAGGAGCCAGTGGATCATGCGCCGGCCTCGACGGGGAATCCGGTCGTGACCCGGGCGATGCCGCCCGCGACCGCGACGAGAGCGACGAGGCGGCCGTCCGCGGCGATCGCGGCGTAGTCGCCGTCGGCCTGCCCGCCCACTCCGATCCTCTTGCCGTGGCCGAGGTCGACGGCCTGCTGCGCGTCGAGCTCGAGCCGTGGGAACACCGCGCCCGCCGCCTCCGCCGGTGTGAGCGCGTCGCGCACCGCATCGAGCGTCTCGAGGTCGTGAGCGGCGCCGACGGCGAACGGCCCCACCCGGGTGCGGCGCAGCCGCGTGAGGTGGCCGCCGACGCCGAGCCCGGCACCGAGATCGCGGGCGAGGGCGCGGATGTAGGTGCCCGACGAGCAGACGACCTTGACCTCGAGATCGACAGCGGTCGCGGA
>NZ_DAIEII010000008.1:0-13032 GCF_027352875.1 Gryllotalpicola sp. | reverse complement strand
TTCACGTGGGCGGATGACTCCCACCTGTACTTCAAGCGGGCCAAGGCGACCGAGCTGCTGTACGGGGATGCGACCGCGAACAAGGAACTCCTCGCGCAACGCCTCGGACTCTGACACCAATCATGAAAGGGAGCGGTGAGGTCGTGACCGAACGCCGATCAGCGGACCCGGACCTGTTCCGGGCGGACGGGGACGCTCCTGTGCTGCTGGGCAGCCGGTGCGACAAGGACGGGGAATCGTTCTACCCGCGCCGATGGGCCGACCCGGTCCGTCTGGGCCCCGTGCACGATGTGGAGCTTTCGCAGTCCGGGGTGCTCTACTCCTACTCCTTCATCTACTACGCGCCCATGTTCGGCAAGTCCCAGCTGGACGCGGAAGGATACGGCGTCGGACAGGTGGACCTGCCGGAGAGGGTCAGGATCCAGACCACCCTGAAAGGGGACCCCGAGTCGTGGACGATCGGCGAACAGATGCGCCTCGTCCACACGAGCGTCGACAC
Source organism: Gryllotalpicola sp. (assembly GCF_027352875.1). Lineage (NCBI taxonomy): Bacteria > Bacillati > Actinomycetota > Actinomycetes > Micrococcales > Microbacteriaceae > Gryllotalpicola > Gryllotalpicola sp. The sequence continues at coordinate 12,533 of NZ_DAIEII010000008.1, read as the reverse complement.
CACCGACGACGTAGAGACCGTGCTCCACAGCTTCACCCCCACCGCATGAACGGGACAACCCGCCCGGCCGGACCACTCGTCGGCGTGCGCATCATCGAACTCTCCGGAATCGGCCCCGGGCCCTTCGCCGGGATGCTGCTGGCCGACATGGGTGCGGAGGTGATCCGCGTCGACCGCACCACCGGTGGCTCGATGATGCAGGCCGCCGCGCCCAAGCTCGACGTGCTCGGCCGCGGCAAGCGGTCGGTCGCCGTCGACCTGAAGAATCCGGAGGGGGTTGCGGCGGTGCTCGACCTTGTCGCCAGCGCCGAGGCGGTGTTCGAGGGGTACCGCCCTGGCGTCGCCGAACGGCTCGGCCTCGGCCCCGATGTGTGCCTCGAGCGCAACCCCGCGCTGGTGTACGGACGGATGACCGGCTGGGGTCAGACCGGCCCGATGGCGCCGAGGGCCGGCCATGACATCGACTACATCTCCATCGCGGGGGCGCTGCATCCCATCGGACGAGCCGGGCAGCCGCCGACACCGCCGTTGAATCTCGTGGGCGACTTCGGCGGGGGCGGAATCTTCCTCGCGTACGGCATCGTCTGCGCCATCCTGTCAGCACGCACCACCGGTGTTGGGCAAGTTGTCGACGCCGCGATGGTCGACGGTGCCTCCGTGTTGATGGCGCCGTTCGTGGCCATGCGGGCCACAGGTATGTGGCAGCCCGAGCGGGGCACTAACCTGCTCGACTCCGGCGCGCCGTTCTACGACGCATACCGCACGGCGGACGGGCGCTACCTGGCCCTCGGCGCGATCGAGCCCCAGTTCTACGAACTGCTCATCGACGGACTCGGGCTCGCAGGGGAGGACCTCCCCGCGCAGATGGATCGCCAGGGGTGGCCGATCCTCAAGGCGCGGTTCGCGGAGGTGATCGCGGGCCGTACGCGAGACGAATGGGCGAAGGTATTCGAGGGATCGGACGCGTGCGTGGCTCCCGTTCTCGAGCCGGACGAGGTTCCCGACGACCCGCACATGAAGGCGCGCGACGCGTTCGTCGACGTCGCCGGTCTGCTCCAGCCGCGTCCTGCCCCACGGTTCAGCGGCACCTCACCCGCCGATCCGGCCTCCGCGCCGGCGAACGGACAGGACACGCGCGCGGTGCTCACCGAGCTGGGCTATGAGCCCGCGCGCGTGGATGCGCTGGTACGAGCAGGAGCCGTCGTCCAGGCGTAGGCCGAAAACGGCCGACGCAGCGCTCTGGCTGCGACGCGATCGGTGCCGTCTGCGACGGGTCGGGCCCGCTCCTGCTCAGCCGGTTCTTGGGAATCCATCAGCGCGGATGCGGCAGCATCGGTGTCGGCTCGCTGCATCCCGACGGAAGGCTCTCCTGTGACCGCTTCGGCAACACCGACTCTCCTGCGACGACTGCAGCATCCCGTCGTCGCGCTGATCGTCAGCGTGGTCGCAATCCTTGCGATCACGGCGTGGGGTTTCGTCGTGAAGCACCAGAGCAACGGCCTCGGCTTCATCCAGACGCTCAACGACAACCACAACCAGGTGCTCGACACGCTGGCTCTCGGGCTTTCGACGCTCTTCTCGCCCGGCCCCGCGATCGTCCTCGGGGTGCTCTTCGCGGCGGTCGTCGCCTGGGTCGCCCACAGCGTCGCGGTGGGGCTCGGAGCCGGACTCACCGTCGGTCTCTCCTGGCTCTCGAGCGACATCGTCAAGCTCATCGTGCATCGTCCGCGCCCGGAGTACAGCGCGATCGCCCACCACGTGGGCGCCGTCGACGTCGACCCGAGCTTCCCGAGCGGGCACGTCGTGTTCATCGCATCCCTGGCGGTCACGCTCGTGCTGCTGCTGCGCGGCACGGTGCACGTCCGCTGGGTGTGGGCGCCCGGGCTCGTCGCGACGGCGGCCGTCTCCTTCGCGCGCATGTATCTCGGCGCTCACTACCCGGATGACGTGACCGCGGCCGCGATCTACGGGATCTTCGGGTCGTGGGCGGCGTTCGCCGTGATCACCTGGATCGCCAGCGCCACCGGTGTCGCCGCGGTCCTCGACCGTCGCTTCCCGCTGCGCCGCGGTACGAAGTAGCTGCAACGAGAAAGCCCCCGCTCGCCATTCGAGCCGGGGGCTTTCTCGTGCGCGCGGCTTACGAGCGGCTGAACAGGGATCCGCCCGAGCGCAGCCGCGAGATCGCGTCGACGGAGGCGGCGAGGATCAGCACGCCGCCGGTGACGAGGTAATTCGCGCCGGCCGGCAGGTTGAGCAGGCCGAGGCCGTTGGTGATCATCGAGATGACCACCGCGCCGATCGCGGCGTGGATGAGGCGGCCGCGGCCGCCGAACAGCGACACGCCGCCGACGACCGCCGCCGCGACGCCACTGAGCACGATGTCGCGCCCGGACGTGGCATCCACCGACCCGACCTGGCCGATCGAGAAGATGCCGGAGACGACCGCGAGCGTCGAGCAGATGATGAAGGCGATCCACCGGATGGCGATGACCTTGACGCCCGCACGCCTGGCCGCCTCGGCATTGCCGCCAACGGCGTACATGTACCGGCCGAACTTCGTCCGGTCGAGGACGAAGGTGCCGATCCAGAGGATGAAGAGCACGATCGGGACGACGATCGGAACACCCCGGATGTCACTCACCGCGCCGCGATTCTGGCTGAGGAAGAACACCGCGAGACCGCCGAGGACGACGATGACGCCGACCTTCGCCCAGAGCAGCGCCTGGGCGCGGTTCGGGACACCGGCCCGCTTGCGGCGGGCGCGGTCCCAGAATCCGGTTCCGATCGTGATCGCGACCATCACGGCGAGCAGCACCCAGCCGCCCCAGATGGGGAGGTTGCTGTTCATGATCGCGAGGATCTGCGGCACCTGAACGGCGTAGCTGCCGCCATTGCCGATGATGATGAGCTCGAGGCCCTGGAAGCCGAGGAACAGGCCTAGGGTCACGACGAAGGAGGGTATCCCGACCCGGGCGACGAAGAAGCCGATGAACGCGCCGACTGCGAGGCCGATCGCGAACGCGGCGAGCAGCGCGAGTATCCAGTTGACGTGCACCACCGAGACGAGCACCACGAACGCGCACATCGCGACGCCGTAGGTCGTGCCGGCCGAGAGGTCGATCTCGCCCAGCAGGATGACGAAGACGAGCGCCATCGCCAGCATGACGAGCGTCGCCGACTGGGTCATGAGGTTGGCGAAGTTGCGCTCGGTGATGAAGAGCGGGTTGAGGATCGTGAAGAGAATGGCGAGCACGACCATGCCGCCGACGGCAGGCAGCACGCCCATCTCGCCCTGGCGGACGCGGGAGAAGTAACCGCGCACCTGATCGAGCAGCGTGCCCTCCTGGCCGGCGCCGATGAGGTCGTCGGCGATGGGGTCGGGCGCTGCGTCGCTGATCTGGACCGACTTCGTGCTCATGCGCGAGCCCTCTCATAGGTCTTGCTGCCGGTGATGTAGCCGACCACGTCGTCGTAGCTGGTCTCGGCGATCGGGACGTCGGCGACCATCTCGCCGAGGTAGAGGACGCTGACGAAGTCGGCGACCTTGAAGACGTCGGCGAGATTGTGGCTGATGATGAGGACCGCCACGCCCTGTTCGGCGAGGCGCTTGACGAGGTTGAGCACCTGCTCGGTCTGCGCCACGCCCAGGGCGGCCGTGGGCTCGTCGAGGATGACGAGCTTCGCCTCCTTGAGGACGGCGCGCGCGATCGCGACGGTCTGGCGCTGGCCGCCGGAGAGGCTCGAGACCTTCTGGCGCACCGACTCGACCGTGCGCACCGAGAGGGAGCGCAGCACCTCGGAGGTGCGACGCTCCATGACGCCCTCGTCGAAGAACCCTCCGCTCGTCTCCTCACGGCCGAGGAACATGTTCTGCACAATGTCGAGGTTGTCGCAGAGGGCGAGGTCCTGGTAGACCACCTCGATGCCGAGGGACGCGGCATGGCGCGGATTGGTGAGGTTGACCTCGTGGCCGTTGAACACGACCGTGCCGGAGTCGTAGGGCTGAACGCCGGCGAGACCTTTGATGAGGGTGGACTTGCCAGCGCCGTTGTCGCCGACCAGCGCGGTCACCTTGCCGGGGTAGACGCTGAGGTGGACACCGCGCAGGACGGTGACGGGTCCGAACGCCTTCTTGACGTCGGTGAGTTCGAGCAGAGGTGCGTCTTCTGCCATTGGTTGTCTCCTTCGACATGGGGGAGGGGGGTTTTCGCCGGAATCCCGCGAAAACCCCCCTCGTGATCGTTGATGTCTACTTCACGCCGTACGTAGCGCAGGCGGCCTGGAGCGCTGCAGTGTTGCAGATGTCGGAGGCCTTCGCGTCGCCGGCCTTCACGACGGCTTCGACGTCCTGGACATCGCCCGAGGCCTTCGCCTCGACGAGGACCGGGGTGACCGCGATATACGGGGTCCCGTCGGAGAGCGTCTTGGCGACGGTCGGCTTCTGGCCGTTCAGCAGCTGGATCGCGAGGTCGCTCGCGGCCTTGGCCTCATCCGGAACGTGCTTCCAGACCGTACCGGTCTGCTTGCCGAGCACGATGTTCTGAAGGCCGACGATGGACGCGTCCTGGCCCGAGACCGGCAACTTGAGGTGGTTCTTGTCGAGGATCTGGATGACGCCGGCGGCGTCCGTGTCGTTGGCGACCCAGACCGCATCGACCTTGCCGTTGAGCGAGGTGAAGGCGTTCTCGAAGTTGGTCGCGCTCTTCTGCTGGTCCCAGGCGCCGGTCGGCTCCGCTGCGGGCTTGGTCAGGCCTGCGGCCTGGAAGGCAGCGAGGGCGCCGTCGTGGAACATCTTGGCGTTGCCGTCAGACGGGTCGCCGCCCATGAACACGATGCTCGAGGAGGCGACGCTCTTGCCCGCGGCCTTGAGGCCGTCGATGACCGCCTGAGCCTCGAGCGCGCCGACCTTCGCGTTGTCGAACGACACGTAGTAGTCGGCCCCGGTGATCGGGCGGTCGTAGGCGATGACAGGGATGCCCTGCGCCTTGGCCGTCGCGGCGACGGCCTGGCCGGCGCCGTTGTAGTCGACGAGCAGCATCACGCCGCAGCCCTGAGCGAGCTCCTGCTGGGCGATGGTGGCGTACTTGCCGGTGTCGCCCTGGGCGTTCTGGATGTTGGCGGTGAAGCCTGCTGCCGTAAGGGCGTTCTGCAGGTCGGGCCGGTCCAACGTCTCCCAGCGCGGCGACGATGCCGCGTCGGGCAGGATGACGCACGCGGTCTTGCTTCCGCTTGCGCTGGTGGAACCGGTGGTGCTTGCCGACGGCGAGCTGCTGGATGGCGAGCTGGCGCATGCGGACAGCAGGATCGCCGAAACACCGGCGATAGCTGCTGCGGCGATCAGTGAAGTGCGCTTCACGTCTCGTAACTCCTTGCTTCTTCATTGAAGGCGAGGGGACCCTCGACTGCCTCCCGGTTGGGGAAGCATCTGAAATCTTCGTCCCAAAAATCGCGCCGCGCAGCGGAAACCGCGAAATCAAACGGTAACGGTTACGTAACCGAAAGTTTCGTCAAATAAGCTCGTCGATCGCACGTCCCGCGGCGAGGCGGCGCAGCACCGCGGAGTCGTCGGCGATCAGGTTGCTGTAGCGGCCGCTGGCGGCGTGCTCGCGGTCGGCCTCGGCCGCGATGGCCGCGGCCGCGGCCTGGAGCGTGTAGAGCGGAGTGAAAGGCGCATTGCGGGTGACGTCGGCACGGCGTCGTTTGCTGTACAGGACCCCGGTCGCGGCGTAGCACCAGCCGCCGTCCGGCATGAGGATCCATACGCTGCCGAGCCGATCGAGGTACGGCCCGGCCGCCGCGGGCATCGGGCCGTCGTCGTGGATCGGCGGCGCGCTCGGAGCAGCGACCGGAGCGGGCGCCGCCGAAGCCTCGGCGAGTGAGGTCTGCGTGTGGAAGGATTCGACGACGGTCACGGTGCGCTCCTGAGCTCGGGAGGGATGGCTTCACCCCGACTATCGGCGCGCTCCAGCGTGTCGTCAGGGCTGTCAGGGCACGCCCGTGCCGCCTTCCGGCGTGCGCGAGCCGACGACCCCGAGGCGCTTGAGCTCGGCGAGGAGGTGCGAGCCGTCGTGCCCGTAGACCCAGGGGATGCCACTCAGTGAGGTACGCGCATCGGACTTCTTGCGTCCGCCGGCGAGCACGGCCTCGCTCGCGGTCAGTTGACGGATCGCCACGCCGGAGACGTTGGCCGGATGCGCGAGCGCGAACCCGCCATAGATGGTCTCGTCGTGCTGGCCGTCGTCGCCGATGAGCAGCCAGCGGATGCGCGGGAACTCGCGGGCCAGGCGTTCGAGCGTGTCGACCTTGTGGCGGAATCCGTTGCGGAAGAACCGGTCGTGGGTCGGCCCCCAGTGGGTGAGGAGCAGCGGTCCCGTCGGGAAGAGGTTCCGCGTGAGGAATCGGCGCAGCGCCGGTGCGACGTTCCACGCCCCGGTCGAGAGATACAGCACGGGAGCCCCGGGGTGCTGCACGAGCACGCGCTCGTACATGACCGACATGCCTGGCGTGGGGACTCGCGCGTGCTCGCTGAGCACGAAGGTGTTCCACGCCGCGAGCAGCGGCCTCGGCAGCGCCGTGACCATGACGGTGTCGTCGACGTCCGAGACGATGCCGAAGGTCTCCTCGTCGCCGATGACCGTCACCTGCGCGGTCGTGAACCCCATGCTCTCGGTCGGCCGCAGCTCGATCGTGTGAGTGCCGGGCGGCAGGGTCGCGTCGACGACCTCGTCGATGACCCCGCCCCGGTCGGGGTGGAGGACGTGCTCGACCCCGGCGATGACGGCGACGACGGGCACCCCGTTGGCCGGCACGGCCATGAAGCTGCGCCATCCGCGCACGCGCGGCTCGCGGCGCGGCGGCATGGCCGGCGGGGGAGCGGCGAGCACGACGCGCGCGAGCACGCGCACCCAGGTGGGCGAGCCGTAGCCGACGTAGGGGATGACGATCGGGCGGTAGCCGCGCCGGCGCGCATGGGCGGCGCGGAACCGATTCACCGCATCGTCGATGCGTGCGGCCCGGTGCATGCGTCGCTCGCTCGCCGTGTCCATCGAGACAACCCTGGCACGGCTCATATTGAGGTGTGCTTAGACTCACTCAAGCGCTTTCCACCGTCACCCCGAAGCGCGCCCTCCCCGACGGCACAGAGAGGCCTTGGAGATCCACCATGCCGATTCACGAACTCGCCAATCGCCCCCACCGCCCGGTCGTTCCGACCGTTCGGACCGAACCGGTGCAGGAACGCAGCGTCACGCGTATCGACGCCCTGCTCGACGCCGCCGCCGAGGTGGTCGACCAGGTCGGTTTCGACCGCCTCACCACCGCAATGGTGGCCGAACGCGCAGGCGCGTCGATCGGAACGGTCTACCGCTACTTCCCCGACCGGATCGCGCTGCTGCAGAGCCTTCGCGAGCGTGCGACGTACCGCTACCGGCTTCTCGCGGTCGAGCGTATCGAGCTGCTCAAGCCGGCTTCCTGGGACGCCGTCGTAGACCTCACCATCGACGCCTACGCCGACATGTACCGCTGCGAGAAGGGGTTCCGCATCACCCGCTTCCTCGACACCGAGCGCGGCGGCACCCGCACCCCGTTCGACGAGAGCCAGCTCGACTTCTTCGCCAAGCTCGCCGCCAACATCCTCGTCGAGGATTACGCGCTGCCGCAGGGCGACGAGCTGGTGCTGCGCCTGGCGTGCTGCGCCGAGATCGTGAGCTCGCTCGTGGGCCGCGCGTTCGCAGCACCGGGCACTGCCGCCGACGAGCGCTTCATCGTCGAGGCGCGCCGCATGGTGCGCGCGTACCTCGGCTCCTACTACAGCTAGGCGAAGCGCTGCCCGCTGTCGTGACGGATTCCCCGGCCGCGGTTTTCCGCGAGCGCCTCGGCCGCGCGCCGTACGCATTCTGGCTCGTCCAGCCTGATGGCTCGCACCTCATGGGCGCGGGCGATCCGGCTGACGTCATCGTCGGCGACTTCCGCACCCCGGCCTATCGGATGCTGCGCGAAAGGCTCGCCCACGGCGCCGGGCACGGAGTCGGCGGCGGGTGGTACGGCTGGCTCGGCTACGAATTCGGCGCTCACCACATCGGCGCACCCGTGGCGCCGCCGATCCCCGGCGCGGCTCCGGAGGTCGTGCTCATGCGCTGCGACGAGCCCGTCGTGCTGCGGGCGCCTCAGGGGTCCGCAGCGGAGGCCAGGGAGACCGGACCGTCGCCGGTGGAGGGGGAGTGGCGCCTCACCCGCTCCGAGTACCTCGCCGCTGTGCACTCCTGCGTCGCCGCGATCGCCCGCGGCGACGCCTACCAGCTCTGCCTCACCGACCAGGCGACGCTCGTGGCGGGCGCCGAGCCGCTCGACGCTTTCGTCGCACTGCTCGCGGCGAGCCCGACGACGACCGCGGGATTCATCAGGGCGGGCGACTTCGCGCTCGCCAGCGCCTCGCCCGAGGAGTTCCTCGCCGTCGCGGCATCGGGCCGGGTGACGAGCTCGCCCATCAAAGGCACGCGGCGACGCGGCACGACACCGGAGGACGACGCACGGCTGCGGGCCGAGCTCGCCGCCGATCCCAAGGAGCGCGCGGAGAACCTCATGATCGTCGACCTCGTGCGCAACGACCTCGCGCGGGTCGCCGAGCTCGGCACGGTGGCGGTCACGCGGCTGCTCGATGTCGAGACCTACGCGACGGCGCACCAGCTGGTGAGCACGGTGACGGCGCAGCTGCGCGCAGGGCTGACCGCGGTGGACGCCGTCGCGGCCGCCTTTCCTGCCGGGTCCATGACCGGCGCGCCGAAGCTCGCCGCGGCGACGCTGCTGGGCGCCCTCGAGCGCGGCCCGCGCGGCGTCTACGGCGGCTGCTTCGGCTCGTTCGGGTTCGACGGCTCGGCGCGGCTCTCGATGGCGATCCGCGCGATCATGTTCGCACCCGACGGCGCATCGGTCGGCGCCGGCGGCGGGATCACGGCGCTGTCGGACGCGGGACGGGAGTACGACGAGATGCTCCTCAAAGCCGCGCTGCCCCTGGCCGTGGCGGGCGGCCGACACCCGGCCCGGTAACCTGGAACATCGTGTCAGACGCCCCGCAGAACGAGTACGACTTCGCCGCCATCCAGGATCGGTGGCGGCCGGTGTGGGATGCCCTGAACCCCTTCGCGACCGATGATCCGGCCGACAGCCGGCCCCGCAAGTACGTGCTCGACATGTTCCCGTACCCGTCCGGCGACCTGCACATGGGGCATGCCGAGGCGTTCGGCTTCGGCGACATCGTGGCGCGCTACTGGCGCCAGCAGGGCTTCAACGTGCTGCACCCCATCGGCTGGGACTCCTTCGGGCTGCCGGCCGAGAACGCGGCGATCAAGCGCGGCGTCGATCCCCGCGCGTGGACCTACGCCAACATCGCGCAGCAGAAGGCGAGCTTCAAGCAGTACGCGCCCAGTTTCGACTGGAGCCGCGAGCTGCACACCAGCGACCCCGAGTACTACAAGTGGAACCAGTGGCTGTTCCTCAAGCTCTACGAGCAGGGCCTCGCCTACCGCAAGGAGGGCAGCGTCAACTGGTGCCCCAACGACCAGACGGTGCTCGCCAACGAGCAGGTCGTCGACGGCCGCTGCGAACGCTGCGGTGCCGAGGTCACCAAGAAGAAGCTCACCCAGTGGTACTTCCGCGTCACCGACTACGCCGACCGCCTGCTCGACGACCTCAACCAGCTCGAGGGCCGCTGGCCGTCACGCGTTCTCCTCATGCAGCGCAACTGGATCGGCCGTTCCGTCGGCGCCGACGTCGACTTCACCATCGAGGGCCGCGACGAGCCGGTGACCGTCTACACGACCCGGCCCGACACGCTGTACGGCGTGACGTTCATGGCGGTCGCGCCGGATTCCGACCTCGCGGCCGAGCTCGTGGCATCCGCGACGCCCGAGATCAGGGCGGAGTTCGAGGCGTACCTCGAGAAGGTGCGCGCCTCGACGGAGATCGAGCGCCTCGCCACCGACCGCCCGAAGACCGGCGTGTTCCTGGGCCGGTACGGTATCAACCCGCTCACCGGCGAGCGTCTCCCGATCTGGGCCGCCGACTACGTGCTCGCCGAGTACGGCCACGGCGCCATCATGGCGGTGCCGGCGCACGACCAGCGCGATCTCGAGTTCGCGCGGGCGTTCGCTCTGCCCGTCAAGGTCGTCATCGACGTCACCGCGCCCATCACCGGCGCGATATCCGTCATCACCGACGACGTCATCGACGCACTCGCGGTTCTGCCCGACCCCGCCGCCACCGGCGAGGCCCTCGTCGGCACGGGCCGGCTCATCAACTCGGGACCGTTCAACGGCCTCAGCAAGCCCAGCGCGATCAAGAAGATCACCGAGACTCTCGAGGAGAAGGGCATCGGAGGGCCGGCCAAGAACTTTCGGCTGCGCGACTGGCTCATCTCCCGGCAGCGGTACTGGGGCACGCCGATTCCGATCATTCACTGCCCCTCCTGCGGGCTCGTGCCAGTCCCCGAGGACGAGCTGCCGGTGCGGCTGCCGGATGCCGCAGGCCTCGACTTGCGACCGAAGGGCTCGAGCCCGCTCGGCGCGGCATCCGATTGGGTCAATGTGACCTGTCCGCGGTGCGGCGGCGCGGCGCGGCGCGACAGCGACACCATGGACACCTTCGTCGACTCGTCGTGGTATTTCCTGCGGTTCCTGTCGGCGAACGACGACACTCAGGCCTTCGATCCCGCGGAGGCGTCGAAGTGGGCTCCGGTCGATCAGTACGTCGGCGGCGTCGAGCACGCCATCCTGCACCTGCTCTATGCGCGCTTCATGACGAAGTTCCTCTTCGACCGGGGCCTTGTGGACTTCACCGAACCGTTCACGTCGCTGCTCAACCAGGGCCAGGTGCTCATGGACGGCTCCGCGATGAGCAAGAGCAAGGGCAACCTCGTCGAGTTCAAGGCTCAGCTCGACGAATACGGCGCCGACTCCCTGCGGGTGACGATGGCCTACGCCGGCCCGCCCGAGGACGACGTCGACTGGAAGGACGTCTCGCAGTCGGGGTCCTCCAGGTTCCTGGCGCGCGCGTGGCGGGTGGCGCGCGATGTGTCGAGCACGCCGGATGCGGTCTGGAAGGATGGCGACGCTGCGCTCCGGCGGCAGACGCACCACTTCCTCGCCGATGCGCCCGGCCTCATGGAGTCCTTCAAGTTCAACGTCGCCATTGCGCGCATCATCGAGCTCGTCAATGCGACTCGCAAGGTGATCGACTCGGGCGCGGGCCCCGCCGACCCGGCGGTGCGCGAGGCGGCCGAGGTCATCGCGCTCGCGCTGAACCCGTTCGCGCCGTACACCGCCGAGGACATGTGGGCGCTCCTGGGTTACGAGCCGACGGTGGCCCTCGCCCAGTGGCGCAAGCCCGATCCGTCGCTGCTCGTCGAGGACTCGACGACGGCGATCGTGCAGGTCGACGGCAAGGTGCGGGACCGTCTCGAGGTCAGTGCCAAGATCGGCGCCGAGGAGCTCGAGGCGCTGGCGCGGGCGACGGCCGGCGTGGTGCGCTCCCTCGAGGGACGAGAGATCGTGAACGTCATCGTGCGCGCACCGAAGATCGTCAACATCGCCACCCGCGCGGTGTAGGGGTTCGCGCTAGTCCTCTACAGGTGGACGCGGCGATCGGCGTGCTCGCCGATTCCGGACCCTGGACGGGTGCGGCCGATGGCGGTGCCTAGCTTCGCCGCGTGACCCGGCTCGACGCGCCCCCCGAGGTAGGCATCCTGAAGCGGTCGGCGGTGAGGGCGCCGGGCCGGGTCCGCCTCGCGGTCGGCGCGGCGGTGGTGCTCGTCCTCGGCGGCGTCGGCGCTGCGGTGGCGGCAGGACTCCTCACCCCCGGCGCCTCGACGCAGACGTTGCCGCCGCCGACGTCGATTCCGCGGGTGACTGCGGCGCGGACCGCGCCGGCGGTCGCCTTGGTGCACGTGCTCGGCCGGGTGCGGCACCCCGGCCTCTACGAGCTCGCCGCCGGCGCGCGCGTGCTGGACGCGGTCTCGGCCGCCGGCGGGTTCGCGGCGCAGGCCGATCGGTCGGGCCTCAATCTCGCGGCCAGGATCGTCGACGGTCAGCAGGTCGTGGTGCCCGCGGTGGGGCAGCCCGGCACGGCCAGTGCGCCTGCGGGCAGCGTCTCTGGGGCCGCGCCAGCCGGCGCTGGCGGGAAGATCGACCTCAACACGGCCACCGCCGCCGAGCTCGAGACGCTGCCGCGCGTCGGGCCCGCGATGGCGCAGCGCATCATCGCGTGGCGCGAGGCGAACGGCGGCTTCGCGAACGTCGACGACCTCAAGAACGTCACCGGCATCGGCGACAAGACCTTTGCGGCCCTGGTCGATCTGGTGAGGGTGTGATGCGCGATCTTCGGCTCGTGCCGGCCGCGGCCGCCTGCTGGGCGACCGCAGCCGGTGCGCTCGCCTGGCCGCACGCCGGGTGGCTGTGGTGCGCGGTGGCGATCGTCCTCGCCGGTGCGCTCATGGGGTGGGCACTGCTCGGTGTGCGGCATCGCGCCGCGGCCGCCGGCGC
>NZ_DAIEII010000004.1:0-16240 GCF_027352875.1 Gryllotalpicola sp. | reverse complement strand
GGCGGCCACTCCGTGTCGATTGCGGTCGAGACCGGGTGGCCGTCGTCCGCGACGATCCGGTAGTTGATCGTGAAGGTGCCATCGGTCGTGATGTCGACGGCCTGGCGGACATCGAGCCCGTCGACGGCGGCTGTGCCGGTTTCATAGTGCCGGCCCGCGCGATCCGTCACCTCGACGAGCGTGGAGTCGCCGCCGAGGTTCTGCGGGGGCTCGGCGAAGGTGATGGTCACCTGTGTGAGCGGCGTGCTCACCGTCGATCCCGGTGCGGGGTCGCTTCCGATGAAGACGTCGTGCGCGCTCGCGGAAAGCGGCACGGCGAGGGCGAGCGCGAGGCCCGCGGCGATTCCTGCGCCGGCGCGCAGGAGAGGTTTCTTGTGCATGGTGGATTTTTCCTTCTCGGGTCTGGACGCGCGGAGCGGCCGCAGCCCACGGAGGGCAGGCGGATGCGGCGGCGAAGAGCCGCGCGATGGGTTGTGTCAGTGCGCGAGAAGGAGCGGAGGCCCGCGGTGGCGCAGCCCGCCGAGCCGCGCGACGCGATCGCGCAGCGGCACGGGCGAGAAGAAGCTCGTCCGACCGACAGTCTTTCCGCCGGTCGGCTGCGCCGGGCAGCCGCGTGCTGGGGACCAGAGCGTGACCACCGCGAGCACGAATCGCGCGGCGATCCCGGCGATCCCGATCAGCACCCGCTCGCCGTGGAGCAGGGCGAGCACCACGACCAGACCTGCGATCGCATGCGCGATCCACATCGCAGGTCCGTCCGGCATGAGCATCCCGGCGCCGGGCACCGCCGTCACGGCGATGTGTTCGCCCGCATGCAGGTGGGCAGGGCCCGAGAACGCGACGCCGCCGGATGCCCCGAGCGAGAACAGCACGTGGAACACCGCCTGGCTGAACGCGACCGAGACCGCGAGGCGCCAGGCCGAGAGCCGCGGCCGTGAGACGAGCATCGTGACCGGGAGCGCGAACACGAGGCTCGCGACGATCGCGAGCGGGCCCGGCAGGCCGCCGCCCGCCGCCGCGTGCGCCGCAGCGGAGGCGATGACGCCGAAGACGGCGGCGATCAGGCCGCGCGCGAGACGCAGCCGGCGTGCGGTCATCCTCACGTCCACGCTCCGAGACTACGCGTCGGCGGCGGCCGTTAGGCTCGCGGCATGGTCGGGACTCAGGCGCGCGAGATCCTCCAGCGCGTCTGGGGCTACCCCGACTTCCGCGGCGACCAGGCCGCGATCATCGACCACGTCATCGCCGGCGGGGACGCCGTCGTGCTCATGCCCACCGGCGCCGGCAAGAGCCTCACCTACCAGGTCCCTGCGCTCGTCCGCGATGGCACCGGCGTCGTGGTGTCGCCTCTCATCGCGCTCATGCAGGACCAGGTCGACGCCCTTGCGGCGCTCGACGTCAGAGCCGCCTTCCTCAACTCGACTCAGACCCCGGCCGAGCGCTCCGCAGTGGAATCCGCCTATCTGGCCGGCGAGCTCGACCTGCTCTACATCGCGCCGGAGCGCCTCTCGACCGAGAGCGCGCAGGCGCTGCTGCGGCGGGGCCGGATCGCGTTGTTCGCCATCGACGAGGCGCACTGCGTCTCGCAGTGGGGGCACGACTTCCGGCCCGACTATCTGTGGCTGTCGCACCTCGCCGAGCTCTGGCCGGGCGTGCCGCGCATCGCGCTGACGGCGACCGCGACCGACGCGACGCGCGTCGAGATCGTGTCGCGACTGCACCTCGGCGAGGCGCGACAGTTCGTGGCGAGCTTCGACCGGCCGAACATCCAGTACCGGATCGTCCCCAAAGACGATGCCCGCGCCCAGCTGATCGACTTCATCCGCGCGCAGGCCCCCGGCTCGGCGGGCATCGTCTACGCGCTGAGCCGTGCCACCGTCGAGAAGACGGCCGAGTTCCTCGTCGGCCGGGGCATCGACGCGATGCCGTACCACGCGGGTCTCGACGCAGCGACGCGCGCAGCGACCCAGGCCCGCTTCCTCCGCGAGGACGGCGTCGTCATCGTCGCGACGATCGCGTTCGGCATGGGCATCGACAAGCCGGACGTGCGCTTCGTCGCCCACATCGACCTGCCCAAGTCGGTCGAGGGCTACTACCAGGAGACCGGCCGCGCCGGCCGCGACGGCGAGCCTGCGGTGGCCTGGCTCGCCTACGGGCTCAACGACGTCGTGCAGCAGCGGCGTTTCATCGAGCAGGGGGGCGCCGACGAGTACCACCGGCGGCTGCAGTCCCAGCACCTCGACGCCATGCTCGCGCTCTGCGAGACCGTGGAGTGCCGTCGCGTCAATCTGCTGCAGTACTTCGGTCAGCACTCGGAACCCTGCGGGAACTGCGACACCTGCCTCGAGGCACCCGAGAAGTGGGATGGCACGGTCGCCGCCCAGAAGCTGCTCTCGACGGTGGTGCGGCTCGAGCGCGAGCGCGGCCAGCGCTACGGGGCCGGCCATCTCATCGCCATCCTGCGCGGTACGCCCAACGAGCGCACGACGGCGCGGCACCACGACGAGCTCGCCACCTGGGGCATCGGCGCCGATCTCTCCGAGGCGCAGTGGCGTTCGGTAGTGCGGCAGCTGCTCGCCCAGGGACTGCTGCGGGTCGTCGACGAACACGGCGCACTGACGATCACCGAATCCTCGACGGACGTGCTGCGCGGCGGACGCGAGGTGCTGCTGCGCCGCGACGTGGTGCACGCCGAGCGCCGTGCCAAGACCGTCCGCGCGAATGCACCCGCCGACCTCCCCGCCGAGGCGCAGCCGCTCTTCCAGGCGCTGCGGGAATGGCGCGCGCAGCAGGCGCGCGAGCAGGGGGTGCCGGCCTACATCGTCTTCGGCGACGCGACGCTCAAGGCGGTGGCCGCCGCCCGCCCGCACAGCATTGAGGCGCTGAGCGGCATCACGGGCGTCGGCCAGGCGAAGCTCGCGCAGTACGGCGAGGCGGTGCTCGCCGTGGTGGGATCCGACGACGCCGCGGAACCTCTCGCCGAACCGGCGTTGTAGATCGGGCACCGCGCGCGGCGCGCCGGGGTCAGGTCGTAAGACGCTCTGCGAGGCGGCGGCTTCGCCGCCGCCGTACGCCTGGACTCGAAAAGCCGACTGCGGTCGCGCCGGGCAGGGACCGGCGCGCCAACAGGCTCAGAAGTTGATCATGTGGCCCGTGAGGCCGTGGAACGCTTCCTGCAGTGCCTCCGACAGCGTCGGGTGGGTGTGCACGTTGCGGGCCAGTTCCGCGGCGCCGAGGTCCCACTTCCGGGCGAGGGTCAACTCGGGCAGCAGCTCTGAGACGTCCGGGCCGATGAGGTGGCCGCCGATGAGCTCGAGGTGCTTCCGGTCGGCGACGAGCTTGACGAAGCCGGCGGTCTCGCCGAGGCCGTGCGCCTTGCCGTTCGCGGAGAACGGGAATGTCGCGGTGATGACGTCGTAGCCCTCATCCACCGCCTGCTTCTCGGTGAGGCCGAAGGAGGCGACCTGCGGCGAGAAGAACGTCGCGCGCGGCATGTTGCGGTAGTCGCCGAGGGTCATCGTCTCGGCGCCCGCGATGGTCTCGGCGGCCACGACGCCCTGCGCTTCGGCCACGTGGGCGAGCTGCAGCTTGGCGGTGACATCGCCGACGGCGTAGATGTGCGGCACGGTGGTGCGCATGTAGTCGTCGATCGCGATGGCGCCGCGTTCGGTGAGCTGCACGCCGGTCGACTCGAGGCCGTAGCCGTCGACGTTCGGCGCGAAGCCGACCGAGACGAGCACGCGGTCGGCGACCTTCGAGCCCTGCGAGCCGTCCGCCGCCGTATAGGTCACGGTGACGGAGGTGCCGTTGTCGACCACCGTCTCGACCTTCGTCGAGGTGAGGATCTCGACGCCGAGCTTCTTGAACTGCTTCGAGACCTCTTTCGAGACGTCCGCGTCCTCGTTGGGGAGCGGGCGGTCGAGGAACTCGATGACGCTGACCTCGACGCCGTAGTTCTTGAGCACGTAGCTGAACTCGAGGCCGATGGCGCCCGCGCCGATGACGACGATGCTCTTCGGCAGGTCGCGGCTGAGGATCTGCTTCTCGAAGTTCACGACGTTGTCGGAGAACACGACGCCGGGCAGGGTGCGCACCGAGGCGCCGGTGGCGATGATGGCGTTCGCGAACGAGATGAGCTCGGCGGTGCCGTCCGCCTTCGCGACCTCGATGGTGTTCGGGTCGATGAAGCGGCCGCGACCGTCGTACTCGGTGATCTTGTTCTTCTTCATGAGGAAGTGCACGCCCTTGACGCGCCCGTCGGCGACCTCGCGGGAGCGGTCGAACGCCGTGCCGAAGTCGAAGTTCGCCTCGCCGGAGATGCCGAAGTAGTCGGCCTGCGCGTGAAAGATGTGGGCGAGCTCGGCGTTGCGCAGCAGCGCCTTCGAGGGGATGCAGCCGACGTTGAGGCACACGCCGCCCCAGTATTTTTCTTCGATTACGGCCGTCGAGAGACCGAGTTGAGCAGCCCTGATCGCCGCGACATAACCGCCGGGGCCGGCTCCGAGAACAACGACGTCATAGTGTGCAGTCACGGCTCCCTAGCCTAGTCGCGGCGTGTGCACGTACCCTGCCCGCCTGGCTGAGCCGCCCGACGGGACGGGCTGTTACGCGACGATGTACAGCTTGCGCAGCGCCACGCTCACGCGCCAGATCGCGTGCTGGCCGTCCGTGAGGCGGAACACGACCCCCGGCACGAGTTCGAGCACCGACCCGTCGTCGAACTCGACGCTGCCGCGACCTGCGACGACGATGGACACCTCGGCCGCCTCGACATCGCGCAGGCTGCCTGGAGTCATGACCCAGACGCCGACCTCGGCCCCGGCGACCTCGCCGAGGGCGGTCGACCCGGTCGCCGGCGATCCGTCGATGACGACCGAGGCATCGGCATCCTCGAGGTCGATCTCGATGTCGTTGAGCCCCTCGAGGTTGCCGAGGGCGCGGACGAGGGCGAGGTCTGCGGCGGTGCTCATGCCCAGAGGGTACCGCCCGATGCGACCCGCCGCGCCGACCGATCCGCCACGATAGAAGGGTGACCGTCGGCGCGTACCTTGGCCTGCTCGGCGCCGCGATCGCGCTCGCGATCATCCCCGGCCCCGACACGATGCTCACGCTGCGCTACGCCATGCGCGGCCGCCGTCCCGGCATCCTCGCCGCCGCCGGCGCCACGACCTCGATGCTCGTCTGGGGGCTGCTCGCAGCGATCGGCGTCGTCGCCGTGCTGCGCGCGTCCGCCCTCGCGTACGGCGTGCTCACCCTGCTCGGCGGCGGCTACATCGTCTACCTCGGAGTGCGACTGGTCGCCGGAGGCCTCGCCGTGCTCAGGGTGCATGCCGTGGCCGCGGGCGAGGCCGGCGTCGAGGCGATCGTCGGCGACCCGGATGCCGCGCGCGCCGGGTCCGGGCGATCCGCCCGCCGCTGGCTCGACTTCGGCGGCCCTTACCTCGCCGGCGCGCTGAGCTGCATCACCAACCCGAAGGTCGGCATCTTCTTCCTCGCGCTCTTCCCCGAGTTCGTACCGGCGGGGGCGAGCTGGTACTTCGTCGCCGGTGTGCTCGGCGGAACCTGCGCCGCCTGCGGCCTCGTCTACCTGCTCACCGTCGTCTTCGTCGCCGACGCCGTCAACCGCTGGCTGGCACGCCCCACCGTGACCGCGGTCATCGAAGCATGCTCGGGGCTGGTGCTGACGGCGCTGGGATTGCTCGTCCTCATCCCCGCGATCGCGGCGATCACGACGGGGCGGCCGGTCTGAGATCAGGCAGTTGCGGCCGGTCCCGGTTCGAACGGGGCGGAAGCGCCCAGGTCGAGCGCAAACAGCTAGCCTCGCGCCAGCGCGGCGACCTCGTCGGCGCAGCCGTACGCCACGGTCACCCCGCTGCCGCCGTGGCCGTAATTGTGGATGACGTCGCCGATGCGCTCCAGACGCACGGCGTCGCGACCCGGGCGCAGCCCGACCGCGCGGCTCGTCACGGGCGATCCGGCGAGCTCCGGCTTGAGCGCGATCGCGCGCTCGAGCAGCGTCGCCTCGAGCGCCGGATCGGGCTCGAGGGACGTCGCCCCGACGACGTGCGTGCCGCCGATGATGATCTCGTCGATGCGCGGGATGACGTAGGTCGTCACCTCCGCATCCTCATAAGACGCCCAGCCGATGCCCCCGGGGTTGGCCACGCGCACAGTCTGGCCCTGGATGGGGTACATCCCGGAGCCCGGCACGAGGGCGCCCGTCTCGAGGCCGGTAGCCAGCACGACGAGGTCGGCGAGGGCGGCCGCCTCGTCCACCGAGGACACGGCGCGACGCTCCTCGACGACGCCCGCTGCGGCGCCCTGCTTCTGCAGCCACGGCAGGTGCCTGCTCATGTCGATGCACGGCAGCGTCGCCGTCGCGGCGCGCTTCGCCCCCGCGGGGCCGCCCGCGCGCCCCGCGACGATCTCGACGTCCCCGGCGCCTTCGATCCAGCGCAGGTCGGGCTCGTCCACCGCATACCAGACGGTGCCGCGCAGCAGCTGCACCCCGGTCGCCTGCGGGTCGGTCGCAAGGGGAACGAGCCGGTCGAAGGTGGCGCGACCCCAGGCGACGAGCTTGTCCATGGGCTCGGCGTAGACCGGCATCCAGACCGCCCCGGCGAGGATCGAGGTCGTGTCGGCGGGGTCGTCCTTCGAGACGAGGGTGACCCGGTGCCCCTGCCGGGCGAGGGCGAGTGCGGAGGTGCGGCCGATGACGCCGCCGCCGATGACGACGACCGACGGCAGGCTCATGCCCAGATCGTTTCATGGCGAGATTTCCGGGTTATGACGCGGTCGCCTAGCCTGGTGTGAATGCCTGAGAACCCGCCTGCGCCCGCGACGGTGATCGTCGTCTGCGGCGCGTCGGGCGCCGGGAAGACCCGGGCCGCGACCGCCCTGGCGGCGCATTACGGCCTGCCGCTGGGCGAAGCGGACGACATCGTCCTCGCCCTTTCGGCTGTGACGACTCGCGACCAGCAGCCCGAGCTCCACTACTGGGAGACGCATCCCGCGGCGCGGGCGTGGGAGCCCGAGCGCATCGCCGATCTCCACATGCGGGTGGCCGAGTCGCTGCGCCCGGCGTTCCGCGCGGTGCTCGACGATCGGCTGGCGTTCCGCCGCGCCTCGGTGTTCGAGGGCGACTACCTCACACCCGAGATGGTCGTCGGCGTGCCCGGTGTCGTCGCGGTCGTGCTCGACGAGCCCTCGGCGGACCAGTACGTCGCCAACTTCCTCGCTCGCGAGCCGGATTCCGGAATCCAGCGGCACCGCGCCGAGGTGAGCGCCTTCATCAACGCGCGCCTCGTCGAGCAGGCGCGGCGCACGGGCGCCCTCGTCGTGCCGGCCCGGCCGTGGGAGTCTCAGCTCGAACGCCTCGACGCCGCGCTGCACCGCGACTAGACGGCGGCGCGAGCGCGCCCCGGGGGCGGTCGCCCTCACGGCGGCGAGCGGTGTCCCACTTAAAGTCATCTACGCATAAACAGAACACAAGTGTTACTGTTTCTTCGACCATAACCGTGAGAGGGAGGTGGTCGTGGTGGCTCCGAACGCGACCCTCGCCGTGTCGACGGTGATCTTCGCGCTGCGTCCGACCGATGATCCGGGGGCGGAGAGCCGCGCCCGCTCCCTGTGGATTCCGCTCGTGCGGCGTCTTCGCAATCCGTTCGACAACTTCTGGGCGCTGCCGGGAGGGCCGCTGCCGGCCGAACTCGACCTGCGCGACGCGGCGGCGAAGACCGTCGAGGCCGTGCTCGGCTTCGCGCCGCGCTACCTCGAGCAGCTCTACGCCTTCGGCGATGTCGATCGCTCGGGCACCTCCGGGGAGCGGGTGGTGTCGATCGTGTACTGGGCGCTCGTTGGCGATGCCGAGGCTCGGCGGGCTCGGCTCGGGCAGAACGTGCGCTGGCTGCGCGCCGACCGGCTGCCGACCCTCGCCTTCGACCACAATGCGATCGTCGACTACGCGCTGTGGCGGCTGCGCAACAAGGTCGAATACGCGCCGCTCGCCCAGGCCTTCATCGACGAGCCGTTCACCATCACGCAGCTTCGCGAGGTGCATGAGGCGGTGCTCGGCCGTCGGCTCGATCCGGCGAACTTCCGCCGCCAGCTCGCCGCTGCCGGCGGCCTCGTCGATACCGGCGAGCACCTCGCCGGAACGCCGCACCGGCCGCCGCGGCTCTACCGTTTCGACCCCGCGGCCCACCGCATCGACCAGGGACCGCTCGCAGGTCCCGGAAGGAGTCCGTCATGACCGTGCTCAAGGATCGCGCCGAGGCATCCGTCGCGCGCGCCATCGCCGGGATCGGAAACGGCACCCTCGCCGGCGAGACCTGCGCACCGGAGCTCGCGGCCGCACCGTGGATCGTCGACCTCGGCGTGCCCGGCTACGGCCCGGGCGCGTCCAAGAACGATGTCCTGCCGGCGGGCAGCCCGAGCCAGGGTCAGCTGCCGGCGCGCTACCGCGAGGCCGACGATGCCGAGCTGGGCGAGTGGATCGCCGCCGCGAGGGCCCGGCTCGGCGACCGCGTCGCCGTGATGGGCCACTTCTACCAGCGCGACGAGGTGATCCAGTACGCCGACTTCGTGGGCGACTCCTTCCAGCTCGCCCGCGCCGCTCGCGAGCTGCCGCGCGCCGAGGCGATCGTGTTCTGCGGCGTGCACTTCATGGCGGAGACCGCCGACATCCTCACCGGGCCCGAGCAGCGGGTGATCCTGCCGAACCTCGCCGCCGGCTGCTCCATGGCCGACATGGCCGACATCGATTCGGTCGAGGACTGCTGGGAGCAGCTCGTCGAGCTCTTCGGGGACGCCCCCGACGCCGAGGGACTCGTGCCCGTCATCCCGGTCACGTACATGAACTCGTCGGCCGCGCTGAAGGCGTTCTGCGGCGCGCACGGCGGCATCGTGTGCACCTCCTCGAACGCGCAGGCCGTGCTCGAATGGGCGTTCGCGCGCGGGCGACGGGTGCTCTTCTTCCCCGACCAGCACCTCGGGCGCAACACCGCCAAGGCCATGGGCGTGCCGCTCGCGCAGATGCCATTGTGGAACCCGCGTGGTGCCCACGGCGGACTCGCGGATGCCGAACTCGAGTCCGCCCGCGTCATCCTGTGGAACGGCTTCTGCTCGGTGCACAAGCGCTTCTCGGTCGCGCAGATCGATGCCGCGCGGGCCGCGCACCCCGGCGTGCGGGTCATCGTGCACCCGGAGTGCTCCATGGAGGTCGTCGATGCGGCCGACGAGTACGGCTCCACCGACTACATCGCGAAGGCGATCGCGGCCGCACCCGCCGGCTCCGCGTTCGCCATCGGCACCGAGATCAACCTCGTCAGACGGCTGGCCGCCGAGTTCCCGCAGCACGAGATCTTCTGCCTCGACTCGGTGATCTGCCCCTGCTCGACCATGTACCGCATCCACCCCGCCTACGTGGCCTGGGTGCTCGAAGGCCTCGTCGAGGGGCGGGTCGTGAACCGGATCGCGGTCGACGAGCGGGTCGCCGCCGACGCCCGCGTCGCGCTCGAGCGGATGCTCGCGGTGCGGCCCGACACGACGATGGCGGCGTGAGGCCCGGCATGCGCGTGATCGTCGTCGGCAGCGGGCTCGCCGGGCTGATGGCCGCCCTCGAGGCGGCCACCGGCGCCGAGGTGCTGCTCATCAGCAAAGGGGCTCTTGCCGAGGCGAACACGGCGTATGCGCAGGGCGGCGTCGCGGTGTCGCTGTGGCCGGACGACTCACCGGCGGCCCACTCCGCCGACACCGTGCGCGCCGGCGCCGGCCTCTGCGACCCCGCGGCGGTCGCGGTGCTCACCGAGGAGGGGCCGGAACGGGTGCGGCAGCTCATCGCCCTCGGGGCCCGCTTCGATCGCGACGGCGCGCAGCTCGCACGCGGGCTCGAAGCGGCCCACTCCGCCGCGCGCATCGTGCACGCCGGCGGCGACGCGACCGGCGCCGAGATCGAGCGTGCACTGATCGCCCGGGTGACGGACGATCCCCGGATCGCGATCCGAGAGCGCACCGCGCTCGCCGAGCTGCTCCGCGATTCGCCGCCAGGCGGCTCGGTGCCGCGCGTCATCGGCGTCGAGCTGGCCGACGGCACCCGCGAGTACGCCGACGCGGTGATCCTCGCCACCGGCGGAGCCGGCCAGTTGTTCGCCCACACCACCAATCCCGCCGTGGCAACCGGGGATGGCGTCGCAGCCGCCTGGCGGGCCGGGGCCGTCCTCGCCGACGCGGAGTTCTATCAGTTCCATCCCACGGCGCTCGCGGTGCCCGGCTCCTTCCTCATCTCCGAGGCGGTTCGCGGCGAGGGCGCCGTGCTGCGCAACGCGGACGGCGAGCGGTTCATGACCGACGCGCACCCTGACGCCGAGCTCGCTCCGCGCGACGTCGTCGCTCGCGCCATCGCCGTGGAGATGGCCGCGCAGGACGGCCGGCCGGTCGTGCTCGATGCCACCGCGCTCGGCGCGGCGCGGCTCGCCCGCCGTTTCCCGACCATCGACCGCGTCGTGCGCCGGGCGGGGTTCGACTGGTCGCGCGAGCCGGTCCCCGTGACCCCGGCCGCCCACTACTGGATGGGCGGCATCGCGACCGATCTTCGGGGCCGGACCAGTCTGTCCGGGCTGTGGGCGGCCGGTGAGTGCGCCGCCACCGGTGTGCACGGCGCCAATCGGCTCGCCTCCAACTCGTTGCTCGAGGCTGCGGTGTTCGGTGTGCGCGCCGGCCGTGATGCGGTGCGGGCGTCCGACAACCCCACCCCTGGCCTGCGTACCGGGCAAGACGATGTCGTCCACTCCACGGCGCCGGCCGTCGGGTCGTCGGGGCGGCTCGCACGCCACGAGCTCCAACGGCTGATGTGGCGGCAGGTCGGGCTGCAGCGCTCCGGGGAGGGGCTGCGGCAGGCGGCATCCGTCCTCGACGGCGCGACCGGGGCGAACCTCGAGGATCGCAACCTTCTCGATGTCGCCCGGGTCGTGGTCGCTGCCGCGCTCGCGCGCGAGGAATCCCGCGGCGCGCACTACCGCAGCGACTTCCCCGTCGCGCGTGCCGAGTTCGCTCGCCGCTCGAGCTGTTCTCGTGAGACGGCGCCGGCATGCTGACCGCGCACCAGATCGATCAGGTCGTCGCGGCCGCCCTCGTCGAGGATGCGCCGTGGGGCGATGCGACGAGCGCCGCGATCATCCCGGCGGCTGCGACCGCGACCGCTCGACTAGTACCGCGTGAGGCGGGCGTGCTCAGCGGCGGCGAGGTCTTCGCTGCGGCGATGCGGTTGACGGATTCCGCGATCGTGGTCGACCTGGCCGTCTCGGACGGCACCGCCTTCCGACCGGGGGATGCCCTCGCCGAGGTCACCGGTCCGGCGCGGTCGGTGCTGCAGGCCGAGCGGGTCGCTCTGAACTTCGTGCAGCGCATGAGCGGCATCGCCACGCTCACCGCCCGCTACGTGGTCGAGACGGCCGGAACCCGGGCGCGCATCGTCGACACGCGCAAGACCACGCCGGGGCTGCGCGCTTTCGAACGCCACGCGGTGATCAGCGGCGGGGGCCGCAATCACCGCTTCTCGCTGTCCGACGCCGTGCTCGCGAAGGACAACCATCTGGCGCTGCTCACCGCCGGCGGCCGGTCGCTGACGGAGGTGCTGCGCGAGGTGCGCTCGAGCCTCGGCCACACGATGCGTTTCGAGGTGGAGGTCGACCGCGTCGACCAGATTGCGCCGGTGCTCGCCGCCGGCGTCGACACGATCATGCTCGACAACTTCGCGCTGCCCGAGCTGCGCGAGGCCGTCGCGCTGATCGGCGGCCGTGCGATCGTCGAAGCCTCCGGCGGCGTGAACCTCGAGACCGTGCGCGCCATCGCCGAGACCGGCGTCGATCTGATCTCGGTCGGCGCGCTCACCCACAGCGCCCGTGCGATCGACCTCGGCCTGGACGTGGTGCTCGCGCCGTGATCTTCCTCGACGCGGCGGCGACCACCCCGGTTCGGCCTGAGGCCCTGCAGGCCGCCTGGCCGCACCTCACGGGACTGTCCGGCAACCCGTCGAGCGTCCACGAGCCGGGTCTGGCGGCCGCCGGCGCGCTCGCGGCGGCGCGTGCCGGGGTGGCGCGTTTTCTCGGCTGTCGACCCGGTGAGGTCGTCTTCACCTCCGGCGGAACCGAGGGCGCGAACGTCGCGATCAAGGGTCTCGCGCTCGCGAATCCGCGCGGTCGGCAGGTGGTGACCTCCCGGCTGGAGCACGAGGCGGTGCTCCAGTCGGCCGACTACCTGCGCCGTGTGCACGGCTTCGCCGTCGACTACGTCGAGCCGGATGCCGACGGCCTGGTCGATCCCGCCGCGCTCCGGAGGGCGCTGCGCTCCGACACGACCCTGGTGACGATCGGCTTCGCGAACAACGAGGTCGGGACCGTCCAGGACATCGGTGCTCTCGCCGCCGTCGCGCACGGGGTGGGCGCGCTGTTCCACACCGACGCCGTGCAGGCCGCCCCCGAGCTGCCGATCGACGTCGCCGCGCTCGGGGTCGACGCGCTGTCGTTCTCGGGTCACAAGCTCGGCGCTCCCCAGGGCTCGGGCGCGGTCTTCGTGCGCGGCCGTCTCGCGCTGGAGCCGCTCCTGCACGGCGGAGGTCAGGAGCGCGGCCGCCGCTCGGGAACCGAGAACGTCGCCTGGGCGGTCGCGTTGCAGACGGCGTGCGCGCTGACGGCCGGCGAGTTCGCTGCGCAGGCGCGGCGGGCGGATGCGATTCCGGTTGGTGCGGCGTCCCGCGACGGATTCATCGCGGCGGTGCTCGCCGCCGTGCCGGGCGCGGCTCTCACCGGGCATCCGTCGCGGCGTCTCGCACGCCACGCGTCATTCGTCGTGCCCGGCGTGAACGGCGAGACGGTGCTGCTCGAACTCGAGCGTCGTGGCGTGATCGCCTCGAGCGGATCGGCGTGCGCGGCAGGATCGACCGAGCCGTCGCACGTGCTCACCGCGCTCGGATACGACGAGGACGCGGCGCGGACCGCGCTGCGGTTCTCCTGGACTGCGGACACCGGCGACCGCGAACTCGCACTGGCAGCCGATGCGGTGCGGGAGGCGGTCGCCGCGGTGCGGGGGCACTCTGCGCAGGGGCTGCCCCGCTGAACGGTGGCTCCGACGGGCGTTGATCCCGTGACCTCACGGTTTTCAGTGAGTCGGGACCGAAATCGCACTGTATCTTATGACGGCGGCTTGCTTCTGACCAGGCATTTTCCTGGATAGTCGCAGTTGCTCGCAGCTGGTTCAGCGGGCGGAAATGGCCCGGATATGGCCCAAGATCGGGTGGGGTTCCTCGATGGGCTCGGGTGGAGGTTCCCCGGTCTGGATATTCGATTTTTTCGTTTCGTCCACGTAGAATGGGTGCCATGAGCGCCTCGACCGACACACCACGCGGTGCCCGCAAGGCACAGACCTACCTCCCCGAGGCCAACGCCCGCGAGGAGATTCTCGACTTCGCCGAGTTGATGCGCGAACTCGAGGTCTATCTTGCGCAGAACTTGTCCAAGGCTGCGCTCGTCGACCCCCAGGGCAAGGCCCGCCCCATCCCGGACGAGATCTTCCGCATCCTCGACCAGGTGACGAATGCGCTTGCCGCGGGTCAGGGCATCACGATCGTGCCGCAGGGCATGACCATGACGACGCAGCAGGCTGCGGACTTCCTCGGCATCAGCCGCCCGACCCTGGTCCGCCTGCTGGAGGCCGGCGATATCGCTTACGACAAGCCCGGCCGTCATCGCCGTGTCCGGCTGGAGGATCTTGTCGCCTACCAGGCGAAGTTCCGCGGTGAGCGTCGCGCCGCTCTGCGCGGGTTGCAGCGCGCCAGCCTCGGGGCGAAGGTTCAGGTCGGCAACCCGACCGACGTGAAGCGCCTTGCGGAGTTCGACGCTGAGTGAGCTTTCCCGCCTTCTTCGACACGAACGTCCTCTACCGGGCGTTGCTCAACGACTTCATCCTTGAGCTCGCCGACCGCGGTCTCTTCCGACCGCTGTGGTCAAAGGACGTGTTGTTTGAACTGTCGAAGAACCTCGTCGAGAACGGCGAGGATCCGGCACTCGTAGAGAAGCGCGTCGGCACGATGGAGCGCTATTTTTCGGGCGCGCTGGTCACCGGCTACGAAGGTCGAGTACGGCGAGCTGGCGCAGTCGTATCCGCCAGCGCGTCGCGACCTCGACACCCGGGACACCCGAACGGCTCGCCGCCGCGGTCGGTCCTGGCCTCGACGTCACCGAGCCACCGAGTCGCGATCGAGACCGCCTCCGTGTCGCGATCAGCTTCCGGAGCGCCGTCAGCCCGTATGTCGAGGATCGTGGCCACGGGTTGCAGCGGATCGCTGAGCTTTGCGAATCTCGGGAGGCCGGCGACTCTCCGGTTTCACGGTCGACGCATCTCCGGGTTCGAGAACGACCGATTTCCGGTTTCGACACTGACCAATCTCCGGTTTCGGCACGCGAGCGGATACGCTGAACGACATGGTGAAGTACCGCCCACGGGTCGCAGACGCTGAGCTGCAGGACTTCATGCGCATCGTGGGCGCCGTCCTGATCGACGGGCCGAAGGCGGTCGGGAAGACGGCTACGGCCTCGCAGGTCGCGAACACGGTGCTCCGGGTGGACATTGACCCCGTGGCGCAGGCGGCGCTGAAGACACAGCCGGACCGACTCTTCGAGTACCCCACGCCGATCCTGTTCGATGAGTGGCAGGAGAGCGAACCGCTATGGAATCTCGTCCGCCATGCCGTGGATGACCACGAGGGACACGGCCTCTATCTGCTCACCGGGTCAGCCAGACCGCGGGACACCGCCAAGATGCACTCCGGGGCGGGAAGAATCGGTCGGCTGCGGATGCGGCCCATGTCGCTGTTCGAGTCAGGGCATTCGACCGGTGCCGTGAGCCTCGCGGGGCTGCTGCACGGCGAAGATCCGACGAGTGCCCCTGCTGTGCTCACAGTGCCGCAGTTGCTGGAGCGGATAGTCGTCGGCGGCTGGCCGGAGGCGATCGAACTCCATGAGCGAGATGCGCGGAACTGGGTCGCCAGCTACCTCCGAAACCTCGGCGAGACGGACATCCCTGGGATGGGTCCGCGGCGGAATCCTGGCAACATCGCACGCCTGCTCGCTTCGCTCGGGCGCGCTGTCGGGACGCCGCTCAATCGCACGGCGCTCGCGGCTGAGGTCGGGGGTCAGGGCGGGCCGGTCGATGACAGCACCTTGACCAACTACCTCACTGCGCTCGATCGCCTGATGCTGATCGAGCCGCTCGAGGCGTGGCAGCCGCACATGCGCTCGCGTGCTCGCCTGCGGACGACGCCCGTGCACCACTTCGTCGACCCGTCGCTGGGCGTCGGCGCGCTGGGCGTCGGAGTGCAGGACCTGCTCGCAGATCTGAACGCCGCCGGCTTCCACTTCGAGTCGCTCGCGCTCCGTGACCTGCGCATCTACGCGCAGGCGCTGGGGGTCAGGTTCTCCTCGTGGCGCGACACCAAGCTGAACCATGAGGTCGACGCGGTACTCGAGCTGCCGAACGGGCGCTGGGCCGCCTTCGAGTTCAAGCTCGGCGAGGGTGCCGTCGATGACGCAGCCGGATCGCTCACCTACTTCGCGAGCAAGGTCGACGTCGAGCGCCATGGCGAGCCCATCGCGCTCGTGGCCGTGACCGGCGGCCGATTCACCTACCGCCGGGAGGACGGGGTTCTGGTCGTACCGCTGTCTGTCCTCGGTCCTTGATCACCCGAAGAAGATCGGGTCCTCGTGACTGCCGATCCAGTAGAGCAGCGACTGCACGTTCTTCGTCGGCCGTTTGCGCTTGTACTCGTGGAACTTGAAGTTCCGGTCTCGCCAGTAGATCGCCCACTGACCGGTCGCGGCGGTGTAACGCAGTCGAGCGATCGGGAACCGAGTGTGCTGGCCGACGCCGTTCCACGGTGGGCGGATCTCAATGATGTCGACGTGTCGGGCGGACACATCGGCCTCGACCTTCGCTTGATTCCACAGGTGCTCCGGCCAGATCCCGCGGCACCACAGCTGGATGCGATCGAGGTCCGACTGGGGGAGTGCCATGGTTCCATTTTCACAGCTCGAGCAAGCTTCCCGTGGGGGCCAGCGTCCAGCGGGCGGGTGCGGAACTGCTCGACCTGCTCGTCGAGGTCGCGGGCCATGATCGGCACCTGCGACTTCGAGAGGTGGGTGATGCCCAAGGACTCAACCAGTTTCTCCATCCGCCTGGTGGAGACCCC
>NZ_DAIEII010000049.1:0-22262 GCF_027352875.1 Gryllotalpicola sp. | reverse complement strand
CGCGGGCGGCAGCCAGGTGACAGGAAGACTTCGAAACGCGAGATTTCACGCTGATCGGCTATTCCGCGGAGAAGCCGCCCGTGACGTTGAAGGACGAATCCAGCTCCCAGGGGTCCTTGATGTGCTGCGAGCGGTCGCTCGTCTCGAGCGCCCTGGCGAGCGAGCGGGCAGCGCGGTCGATGCGATCGGGAAGCGACGGCAGCGAATCGTCCGACGAGCCGGCCCAGTCCTCGGTGGCGGCGTAGACGCCGGTCGTGAGCACGTCGGCATGGAGGTAGGCGAAGAGCGGGCGCAGCGCGTACTCGAGGACGAGCGAGTGGCGAGGCGATCCGCCCGTCGCGCCGATGAGCACCGGCTGGCCGCTCAGCGCACTCGGGTCGATGACGTCGAAGAACGACTTGAAGAGGCCGTTGAAGCTGGCGTTGAACACCGGAGTCACCGCGATGAGCCCGTCGGCGTTCGCGACGGTCTCGATGACGCTCGCCAGCTTCGGGGTGGGGAATCCCGTGATGAGGTTGTTCGTCACGTCCTTCGCGGTGTCGCGGAGCTCGAAGATCGAGGCTTCGACTTCGATGCCGTTCTCCTTCGCGATGGCCACGGTGGCCTGGGTGAGGCGGTCGGCGAGCAGCCGTGTCGATGAGGGGGCGCCGACGCCGGCCGCGACGACGGCGAGCTTGCGAGTGGTGGTCATGGTGTCACGCCTTCACGGGGTCGGAGGCGCGGTACGGGCCGCCCACGGTGAGGTTGTCGCCGCCCGCCTGGTTCGGGCGCGCCTCGAAGACAGGGCCGTCGCCGTACTTGGCCTTGACGAGCGCCTCGTGAGTCGGGGCGTCGGCGGTGCCTTCCGGGCGGTTCTTGGCGAACTCCTTGCGGAGCACCGGCACGACATCGGAGCCGAGGAGGTCGATCTGCTCGAGCACCGTCGTGAGCGGCAGGCCGGCGTGGTCCATGAGGAAGAGCTGGCGCTGGTAGTCGCCAGCCCAGTCGCGGAACGACAGGGTGCGGTCGATGACCTGCTGCGGCGAGCCGACCGTGAGAGGGGTCATCTCGGCGAACTCCTCGAGGCTCGGACCGTGGCCGTACACCGGCGCGTTGTCGAAGTAGGGGCGGAACTGCGCAACAGCGTCCTGCGAGTTCCTCGCCATGAACACCTGGCCGCCGAGGCCCACGACGGCCTGCTCACGCGTGCCGTGACCGTAGTGCTCGAAGCGATCGCGGTAGAGGTTGATGAGGCGGGCGAAGTGCTCTTTCGGCCAGAAGATGTTGTTCGCGAAGAATCCGTCGCCGTAATAGGCGGCCTGCTCGGCGATCTCGGGCGAGCGGATGCTGCCGTGCCAGACGAAGGGAGCCACGCCGTCGAGCGGACGCGGGGTCGCGGTGAAGCCCTGCAGCGCGGTGCGGAAGTGGCCCTCCCAGTCCACGATGTCCTCCGTCCAGAGCCGGTGGAGCAGCGCGTAGTTCTCAATGGCGAGCGGGATGCCCTGGCGGATGTCCTTGCCGAACCACGGGTAGACCGGGCCGGTGTTGCCGCGGCCCATCATGACGTCGACCCGGCCCCGCGCGACGTGTTGGAGCATCGCGAAGTCCTCGGCGATCTTCACCGGGTCGTCCGTGGTGATCAGGGTCGTCGCGGTCGAGAGGATGAGGCGCTCGGTTTTGGCGGCGACGTAGGCGAGGGTCGTGGTCGGTGACGAGGAGAAGAACGGCGGGTTGTGGTGCTCGCCGATCGCGAAGACGTCGAGCCCGGCCTCTTCGGCGTGGACCGCGATCTTCAGGATGTCCTGGATGCGCTCGGCCTCGGACGGCGTGCGGCCGGTCGTCGGGTCGGTGGTGATGTCGCTGACGGAGAACAGCCCGAACTGCATGGCCTGGTCGCTCATGGCCTCTTCCTCGATTGTGGGCGGAGTCCTCGCGAGCTCCTAATTTTCATACGTCTGCATAGAACTGCGCAACTCGGCGAGGTATTCCCACCGTCATCCAGCGGCGAAGAGCGCCGAGGCGATGAGCGCGCAGCAGACACCCAGCAGCTGCAGGATGCCGAGCCGCTCCTTGTCGAGCACGCGGGCGAGCAGCAGCGTCGAGAGCGGGTAGAGGCTGATGAGGACCCCGACGACGACAAGATCGCCGTGCTGCAACGCGAGGACGATGAGAGCGTTGGCTCCGGCGACGAGTGCGCCGCTGACGACCGCAGGCCAGGTCGGGCGCAGTGCGGTGACGGCGGCACGGAATTCGCGCCACGTCGCCAGAGCCAGCACGAGCATGACGACGAAGCTGCCCGCCGTGTCGATGAAAGCGGGTACGAGACCGGCATCCGCCGGCGCCCGATCGAGGAAGACTATCGCGAGGCCCAGACCAAGACCCGAGAGGAAGGAGAGGCCGACGACTTTGAGACCGAGGCGCCCGAGCTCGGGGTGGGGTTTGACCGACATGAGAAGGCCGGCGGCGATCGCCATAGCGACCGCGAGCCAGGTGAGCGGGGTGAACTCGACGCCGAGGACGACCCCGAAGACGACCGGCACCGCGGACTCGAGCACCGCGATGAATGGCGAGACGAGGCTCACCGGGCCGACGACCATTGCGGCGAAGAACGCGAGCATGCCGCCGATCGCACTGAGCGCGGCGAGCGCGGACCACCCCACCGCGGCCCACGACCAGGTGCCGCCGACGGCGATCAGGGCGACGGCGATGACGATCGTCGCGACGAAGTAGCCGACCGCCGTCGCCGGGATGAGCCTGAGACGCGTCGCGGCGACGGCACCGTAGTAGTCGGACACGCCGTAGACCAGCGCGCCGATGACCGCGAGGACCGCGCCGAGCCACATAGGACCAGTCTGGCGCGGACCGCCGACTCAGCCGATCTCGAGAAGCAGGTCGCGGCCGTCGACGTTCTGGGTAGCGGCGATCGCGACCCGGGTGACCGTGCCTGAGACGGAGGCCGTGATGGCCCCCTCCATCTTCATCGCCTCGATGGTGGCGACGGTCTGACCGGCCTCGACGCTGTCGCCGACGGCGACCTTGAGCGTCACGACGCCCGCGAACGGCGCCGGCACCTGGCCGGGCGTGGCGGGGTCGGCTTTCTCGGCGGTCGTGGACTCGACGACGACGGACAAGTCGCGCACCTGGACGGGGCGCAGCTGCCCGTTGAGGGCGATCATGACGGTGCGGTACCCCTTGTCGTCGGGTTCGCCGATGGCCTCGAGGACGACGTAGAGCTGGAGGCCCTTCTCGACCGTGATGCTGGTCTCGTCGCCAGGGGTGAGGCCGTAGAGGTAGTCGATGGTCTCGAGATTGGCGAGGTCGCCGTAGTTGGCGCGGAAGGTCTGGAACTCGCGGGTCGGGCCGGGGAAGAGGAGGCGGTTGAGGGTGGCGCGGCGGGTTGCGGAATCCGCGGTCAGCGCCGCCTCGTCGTCGACCGTCAGCGGCGTGATGGAGATGTCGACGCTACGACCTGCGAGGACCTTGCTGCGGAACGGCTCCGGCCAGCCGCCGGGCAGGTCGCCGAGCTCGCCGGCCATGAACCCGATGACCGAGTCGGGGATGTCGTACTTCCCGGGGTTCGCCTCGAACTCGGCCGGATCGACATCCGCGGCCACCATCTGCAGGGCGAGATCGCCGACGACCTTCGATGACGGGGTGGCCTTGGTGGGGCGACCCAGGATGCGGTTCGCGGCGGCGTACCAGTCCTCGATCTTCTCGAAGTGGTCGCCGAGCCCGAGGGCGACGGCCTGCTGGCGCAGGTTGGAAAGCTGCCCGCCGGGGATCTCGTGGCGGTAAACGCGGCCCGTCGGGCCCGGGATGCCGGACTCGAACGGCCGGTAGACAGCGCGCACGGCCTCCCAATACGGCTCGAGGTCGCTCACCGCATCCAATGAGAGGCCGGTATCGAGGTCGGTGTGGGCCGTGGCTGCCACGAGAGCGCTGAGCGGCGGCTGCGAGGTCGTGCCCGCCATGGGCGCGCTGGCCGCATCGACGGCATCGGCCCCCGCGTGGGCCGCGGCGAGCAGGGTGGCGAGTTGACCCCCGGCGGTGTCGTGAGTGTGCACGTGAACAGGCAGGTCGAAGCGCTGCTTGAGTGCTGGGACGAGCCTCTCGGCGGCACCGGCCCTGAGCAATCCCGCCATGTCCTTGACGACGAGGACGTGCGCGCCGGTCTCGACGATGCGCTCGGCGAGGTGCAGGTAGTAGTCGAGGGTGTAGAGACCCTCGGCGGGGTCGAGCAGGTCGCCCGAGTAGCACATCGCGACCTCCGCGACGGCCGTGCCGGTCTCGAGCACCGCCTCGATCGCAGGCCGCATCTGATTCACGTCGTTCAGCGCGTCGAAGACGCGGAAGATGTCGACTCCCGACGCCGCCGCCTCGCGCACGAAAGCCGTCGTGACCGCCTCAGGGTACGGGGTGTAGCCGACGGTGTTGCGCCCGCGCAGCAGCATCTGGATGGCGATGTTGGGCAGCGCCTGCCGCATCGCGCCGAGACGCTCCCACGGATCCTCGCCGAGGAAGCGCAGCGCCACGTCGTACGTCGCCCCGCCCCAGGCCTCGATGGAGAGCAACTCGGGGGTCAGACGGGCGATGTACGGCAGCACCTGCACGAGATCCCGGGTGCGTACCCGCGTGGCGAGCAGGCTCTGGTGCGCGTCGCGGAAGGTCGTGTCGGTGACGGCGAGGCGGGTGGACGCCTTGAGGTCGGCCGCGAAGCCGGCGGGCCCGAGCTCGAGCAGCCTCTGCCGCGATCCCGCCGGCGCCGGAGCGGCCAAGTCGATGGCCGGCAGTTTGGACGCCGGGTCAGTGAGTTGCGGCTTCGGGCCGTTCGGCTGGTTCACCGTGACGTCGGCGAGCCAGGTCACGACCTTCGTACCGCGGTCCTTCGATTCACGCGGCGTCAGCAGCCACGGCCGCTCCTCGATGAACGCCGTCGACAAGTCGCCGCGGGCGAAGTCCGGATCCTCCAGCACCGCCTGCAGGAACCGGATGTTCGTCGCGACCCCGCGGATGCGGAACTCGGCGAGCCCGCGCTTGGCGCGAGCGACGGCGGCGGGGAAGTCGCGGCCGCGCACCGTCATCTTCACGAGCATCGAGTCGAAGTGCGGCGACACGTACACGCCCGCGTTCACGGTGCCGCCGTCGAGGCGGATGCCGGCGCCCCCCGGCGAGCGGTAGGTCGTGATGCGGCCGGTGTCGGGGCGGAAGCCCTGCGACGGGTCCTCAGTGGTGATGCGGCACTGCAGGGCGGCGCCGCGCACCGTCACGGAGTCCTGCGACAACCCCAGGTCAGCCAGCGTCTCGCCCGAGGCGATGCGCAGCTGCGCCTGCACGAGGTCGACGTCGGTGACCTCCTCGGTGACCGTGTGCTCGACCTGGATGCGCGGGTTCATCTCGATGAAGACGTGCTGCCCGGCGCGGGGGCCGACGGTCTCGATGAGGAACTCGACCGTGCCCGCGTTGACGTAGCCGATCGAGCGGGCGAACGCGACCGCGTCCTTGAGGATCGCGGCACGGATGCCGGCGTCGAGGTGCGGCGCCGGCGCGATCTCGACCACCTTCTGGTGGCGGCGCTGCACCGAGCAGTCCCGTTCGAAGAGGTGAATGGTGTCGCCCGCGGCATCCGCCAGGATCTGCACCTCGATGTGGCGGGGCCTGAGCACGGCCTGCTCGATGAACATCGAGGAGTCGCCGAACGCGGCATCCGCCTCGCGCATCGCCGCCTCGAGCGCGCCCGGCAGTTCCTCGCGGCTCTCGACGCGGCGCATGCCGCGGCCGCCGCCGCCCGCGACCGCCTTCGCGAACACCGGGAACCCGATCTCGTCCGCTGCGGCGACGAGCACGTCGATGTCGGTCGTCGCCGGGCTGGAGGCCAGCACCGGCACCCCCGCGGCGATCGCATGCTCCTTCGCGGTGACCTTGTTGCCGGCCATCTCGAGCACCTGGGCGCCCGGGCCGATGAAGGCGATGCCGTTCGCCGTCGCGGCGGCCGCGAGGTCGGGGTTCTCGGACAAGAACCCGTACCCCGGGTAGATCGCGTCGGCGCCGGAGAGCTTCGCAACCCGGATGATCTCGTCGATGTCGAGGTGCGCGCGGACCGGGTGGCCCTTCTCGCCGATGAGGTACGCCTCGTCCGCCTTCTGGCGGTGCAGCGAGTTGCGATCCTCCCAGGTGTAGACGGCGACCGTCTTCGCACCCAGTTCGAAGGCTGCGCGGAACCCGCGGATCGCGATCTCGCCGCGATTCGCCACCAGAATCTTGCGGAACATGCTCGCCCTTCGTCGTAGCGCGGATTCGTCGTCGGCCCTCCGACATGACTAGCGGATGCGGGGACCGCAGCAAAATCCTGTGTACAACAGGGTCGACTTTGGGCTAAATTCTAGGGACAACCACGGCCTCTGTATACAGAGGCCGTTCAACGAGGAACGATGCGGACCAGCGATCGAGTGCACGCAACCCTGCGGCGCGAGATTCTCGACGGCATCCTGCCGTCGGGCGCGGTACTCGGTGAGATCGAGCAGTCGACACGACTCGGAGTCTCGCGCACCCCGCTTCGCGAGGCGCTCGGCCGCCTCGTCGCCGAAGGGCTCGTCTCGCCCGGCGCCGGCCGCCGACTCGTCGTCACGGCAGTCTCGCCCGAGCAGGTCCGAGCGTTGTTCGAGGTGCGCAAGGCGCTGGAGGTCGAGGCGGCCCGGCTCGCCGCGCGGCGGCGCGACGCAGCGGTGTTCGAGGCGCTCCGCAGCGAGTTCGGGGATGCCGACGAGATCATCGCCACGGACGACGAGTTCCTCCACGCGTACTACGAGCTCGCGAGCCGCCTTGACCAGGCGATCGACGACGCCGTCGACAACCCCTACCTGCTCGGCCCGCTGCAGACCGTGCGCGCCCACATCGCCCGCATCCGCCGGGTCTCGCGCGACAACCCCGCCCGGCTGCGCGAAGCGGCGCGCGAGCACCTCGCGATCATCGACGCGATCATCGACGGCGCGGAGAGCGTCGCCGCCCACGCGACCGAGCTCCACCTCCACCGCAGCCTCGCAAGCATCCTCGCCTCGATCGGCGATGCCGTGCCCGCGGAGGGCCGTCGGCGCCGCATCGCCTGACCACGACCCGCCCCCGAAAGGAAACATCCCAGCATGCAGACGATCCATGTCCGGACGCACCGCAGCGACGAGAACCTGCCACGCGAGGAGCAGCTCGCCTGGAAGATCGCCGAGGTCGCCGCCGACCCGGTCGAGGTGATTCCCGAGGTGGCCGAGATGGTCGTCAACCGGGTGATCGACAACGCGGCCGTCGCCGCGGCATCCATCACCCGCTCGGCTCCGTCGTCGGCGCGCGGACAGGCGCTCGCCCATCCCGTGTCGATCGGCGGTGCCGGCTCGACCGTCTTCGGCGTGGATCCCGGCCGGCGCACGAGCCCGGAATGGGCGGCGTGGGCGAACGGGGTTGCGGTGCGCGAACTCGACTTCCACGACACCTTCCTCGCCGCCGAGTACTCGCACCCCGGTGACAACATCCCGCCGGTCGTCGCCGTCGCACAGCACGCGGCGGCCCGCGGCGTCACCGGGCGCGACGTCATCCGCGGCATCGCGACCGGCTACGAGATCCAGATCGACCTGGCCCGCGCCATCTCGCTGCACGCGCACAAGATCGACCACGTCGCCCACCTCGGGCCGTCGGCCGCGGCGGGCATCGGCACCCTCCTGGGCCTGCCCGTCGAGGTGATCTTCCAGGCCATCGGCCAGGCCCTGCACACGACGACCGCGACCCGCCAGTCGCGCAAGGGCGAGATCTCGTCATGGAAGTCGCACGCCCCGGCCTTCGCCGGCAAGATGGCGGTCGAGGCGGTCGACCGGGCGATGCGCGGGCAGACCTCGCCTACTCCGATATATGAAGGAGAGGACGGCGTTATCGCCTGGCTGCTCGACGGGCCGGACGCCGTCTACCACGTCCCACTGCCGGCTCCCGGCGAGGCGAAGCGCGCCATCCTCGACTCGTACACGAAGCAGCACTCCGCCGAGTACCAGGCACAGGCCTGGATCGACCTCGCCCGCAGACTGCACCGCGAGCACCCCGAGATCGCCGACCCGGCGAACGTGGGCTCCGTGCTGCTCAAGACCTCGCATCACACGCACTACGTCATCGGCTCGGGCGCAAACGACCCGCAGAAGTACGACCCGGCCGCCTCGCGCGAGACGCTCGACCACTCGATCCCGTACATCTTCACGGTCGCGCTGCAGGACGGCGAATTCGACCACAACACCTCATACGATCCCGCCCGGGCGGCACGCGCCGACACCGTGGCGCTGTGGCGCAAGGTGACAACCGTGGAGGACCCGGAGTGGACGCGCCGCTACCACTCGCTCGACCCCAAGGAGCAGGCGTTCGGCGGCGCCATCGAGGTGAAGCTGACCGACGGCACGACCTTCCGCGACGAGATCGCGGTCGCCGACGCTCACCCCCTCGGAGCGAAGCCGTTCGCCCGCGAGGACTACATCGGCAAGTTCCGCACCCTCGCGGGTCCCGTGCTGGAGCCCGCCGAGATCGAGCGGTTCCTCGACGTCGCGCAGCGTCTGCCCGCGCTGAACGCGGACGAGCTCGGCCGACTCACCTTCACCGCCGCACCCGGTGTGCTCGCGTCGGTGCCGGCGACCACCGGGCTGTTCTAGAAGGGAACGACCGTGCTCTACGCGAAGTCCACTGCCGCGGCCAAGCGCGCGGCCTTCCGCGAACGCCTGGCGAGCGGCGAGCTGCTGCGCTTCCCCGGCGCATTCAACCCCCTCTCGGCTCGCCTCATCGAGCGCAAGGGCTTCGACGGCGTCTACGTCTCCGGCGCCGTGCTCTCCGCCGACCTCGGGCTTCCCGACATCGGACTGACGACACTGACGGAGGTCGCGACGCGATCGCACCAGATCGCCCGGATGACCGAGCTGCCGGCCCTCGTCGACGTCGACACCGGCTTCGGCGAGCCCATGAACGTCGCCCGCACCGTGCAGGAGCTCGAGGATGCCGGCGTCGCCGGAATCCACATCGAGGACCAGGTCAACCCCAAGCGGTGCGGCCACCTCGACGGCAAGCAGGTCGTCGACGAGGACACCGCGCTGAAGCGCATCCGCGCCGCCGTCGACGCCCGCCGCGACGACAACCTCCTCGTCATGGCCCGCACCGACATCCGCGCCGTCGAGGGCGTGCCCGCCGCTCTCTACCGTGCCAAGGCGCTGGTGGATGCCGGGGCCGACGCGATCTTCCCCGAGGCGATGGCCGACCTTTCGGAGTTCGAGGCGGTGCGGAAGGCCGTCGACGTGCCGATCCTCGCCAATATGACCGAGTTCGGGAAATCCGACCTCTTCACCGTCGACCAGCTCCGCGATGTCGGCGTCAACATCGTCATCTGGCCCGTCTCACTGCTGCGCCTGGCGATGGGCGAGGCCGGACGCGGACTCGACGAGCTCAACACGAGCGGCTCGCTCGAGGCCAAGCTCGCTGACATGCAGCACCGCGCCGACCTCTACGACCTCATCGACTACGAGGGGTACAACCACTTCGACAGCTCGGTGTTCAATTTCAGTATCACGAAGGGATGACACCATGACCGACACGATCGAGATCAAGAAGGGCCTGGCCGGCGTCACGGTTGACTACACGGCCGTTTCCAAGGTCAACCCCGAGACCAATTCACTGCTCTACCGCGGCTACCCCGTGCAGGAGCTCGCCGCCTCGAAGTCCTTCGAGGAGGTTGCCTACCTCCTCTGGCACGGCGAGCTGCCGACGCCCGAACAGCTGGCGCACTTCGAGGAGATCGAGCGCCGCTCGCGTGCCCTCGACGATGTCGTCAAGGGGGTCATCGACGACCTGTCGGAGCGCACCCACCCCATGGACGTCGTGCGCACGGCAGTGAGCGTCATCGGCGCCAACGACCCGGAGGCGTGGGACAGCGAGCCCGACGCCATCCTCGGCAAGGCGCTGCACCTCTTCGCGAAGCTGCCTGCCATCGTCGCCTACGACCAGCGCCGCCGGCGCCGGCTTCCCGTCGTCGAGCCGCGCGCCGACCTCGGCTACTCGGCGAACTTCCTCTGGATGACCTACGGTGAGGTGCCGTCCGAGGTCGTGCGGAAGGCGTTCGACGTGTCGATGATCCTCTACGCCGAGCACTCCTTCAACGCCTCCACCTTCACCGCACGCGTCATCACGTCGACGCTGTCGGACTACTACTCGGCGATCGTCGGCGCGATCGGAGCGCTCAAGGGGCCGCTCCACGGGGGGGCAAATGAGGCTGTCATGCACATGTTCGACGAGATCGGCACCGCCGACAAGGCCGAGACGTGGCTGGATTCCGCCCTCGAGTCGAAGCGCAAGATCATGGGCTTCGGCCACCGGGTCTACAAGAACGGCGACTCGCGCGTGCCGACGATGAAGGCCGCCCTCCTCACCCTCATCGAGGAGTACGACCGCGGCGACCTGCTCTCGCTCTACGAGTCGCTCGAGGCGGCGATGGTCTCGAAGAAGAACATCAAGCCCAACCTCGACTACCCGTCCGGGCCCGCCTACCACCTCATCGGATTCGACACCGAGCAGTTCACCCCGCTGTTCGTGGCATCCCGCGTCACCGGATGGACGGCGCACATCAACGAGCAGCTCGCCTCGAACGCGCTCATCCGCCCGCTGTCGGCCTACAACGGGCCGGATGAACGACACATCGAGCACTGACAGGTCTTCGGCGGGTGGGGCCCCGTCAGCCGGCGTCCGCGCCCAGGGGCGGGCATCCGATGGCTCGCTGCTCGACGACTTCGCCGTCGACCCTGACCTTCACAAGGCGAAAAGCTAGAGCGTGCCGGTTATCGGGCCGGACTCGGGCTTGGCACGGGCGGTGAATGAGG
This sequence comes from Gryllotalpicola sp., assembly GCF_027352875.1. Lineage (NCBI taxonomy): Bacteria > Bacillati > Actinomycetota > Actinomycetes > Micrococcales > Microbacteriaceae > Gryllotalpicola > Gryllotalpicola sp. The sequence goes on along the minus strand of NZ_DAIEII010000049.1, from coordinate 11,406 downwards.
CCAGCACGATGCCCGCGGCGATGAGCACGATGCCGAGCCATCCGCCGACCGAAACTGTCTCACGCACCACGAAGACCGCGAGCACCGCCGCGACGGCTGGCTCCGCGAGGGTCACGGTCAGCGCGACCGAGGCCGAGACCGTGCGCAACCCGTGGGCGAACATGATGTACGCCAGACACAGCGGGAAGATCGCGAGATAGGCCGCGACCGCGACGTTCTGCCAGCTCGCCAGGATCGGCCCGCCGAGCACGATGAGCATGGGAATGAGCACGAGCGAGCTCTCGCCGAACATCGCACCCATCGCGGCGGTCGGGCTCACGCCCTTCTCGATCGCCTTGCGCGAGGCGTATGCGTAGAGGGCATACGAGACCCCTGCGGCAAGCGAGAGCACGAGCGCAAGCGGCACGTTCTCGGCGTCGCCCTCGCCGATCGCGCGCTGCGCTCCCAGTGCGAGCAGAACCACGCCGACGATGCCGAGGCCGGTGCCGAGCATCCACTGCCAGGAGAGTCTGGCGCGATCGAAGATCGCCTCGAGGAGGGCGGCGAAGACCGGGGCCGAACCGAGAGCGACGGTGACGACGAGGGCCATAGGCGCCATCTTCAGCGCCGGATAGTAGGTGACCGGGTAGCCGAGCGTGCCGACTGCGCCGATGAGAACCCAACGGCGCGTGCCCTTCGACCACATCGCCCGCCACGAGCTCTTCGCGTAGATGCAGAAGTAGAGCAAGCCGCCCAGGCCCTGCGCGCAGGCGCCGATCGCGAGTGCGTCGACGCCGGGCATGAAGTTCGCCGCCGTTCCCGTCGTGCCCCACAGCAGACAGGGCAGCAGGACAAGCAGGAAGGGCATGGGCTTTCACCCTATCGACAGCCAGCGGCGGCAGGGGGATCGCTCCAGAAAGCCCAGACAGTAGGACGGCCGGGAATGGCGGCAGCCCGCCCGGAGTTGAATTGGCCCGTGACTGACGCGACTGTGGAATTCGGCCTCGACACGTTCGGTGACCGCCTCGAGGACAGCGCGGGCGGCAAGCTCAGCTACGCCGCGTCGATCCGCGCGCTCGTCGAGCACGCCGTCATCGCCGACGAGCTCGGTGTCGACGCGTACAGCGTCGGCGAGCACCACCGTCCGGATTTTGCGGTGTCGAGTCCGGAGACGGTGCTGGCAGGCATCGCGACGCGAACCTCGCGCATCAAGCTCGGTACCGGCGTCACCGTGCTGTCGTCGGATGACCCGGTGCGAGCCTTCGAACGCTTCGCGACCGTCGACGCGCTCTCGGGCGGGCGTGCACAGGCCGTCATGGGCCGCGGCTCGTTCATCGAGTCCTTTCCGCTCTTCGGCTTCGACCTGGCCGACTACGACCTCCTCTTCGAGGAGAAGCTCGAACTGTGGTCGAAACTGCTTCCCGAGACGCCCGTGACCTGGACCGGCACGACGCGCGCGCCGCTCGCCAACGCCGACCTCTACCCCAAGACGGAGCACGGTCGTCTCAAGACCTGGGTGGGCGTCGGCGGCTCTCCCGAGTCGGTCGTCCGCACCGCGCGGTACGGCTTCGGCCTCATGCTCGCCATCATCGGGGGCCCGCCGCAGCGGTTCATCCCCTACATCGATCTCTACCACCGCGCGATCGGACAGCTCGGCACGACGGAACAGCCGATCGGCGTGCACTCCCCCGGCTTCGTCGCCGACACCGACGAGGAGGCGAAGGAGCTGCTCTTCCCGCGCTTCAAGGCCACCCGCGACAAGATCGGAAAGGAGCGCGGCTGGGCCCACGAGGTCACCCGCGAGGATTTCGAAGCCGAAGCGCAGTCCGGCTCGCTCTATGTCGGCTCGCCCGAGACGGTCGCCCGGCGGATCGCGGCGACGGCGAACACGCTCGGCATCGGCCGCTTCGACATGCTCTACTCGTCCGGATCGATGCCGGAAGGCGCTCTTGCCCACGCCGTGGAGCTCTACGGGTCGAAAGTCGTGCCGATGGTGAAGGACATCCTCGCGTCCTAGCTGTGCCCGATCACCTAGCCCGGGACGTCGCGGTTAGTCGCGACCCGCGACCGCGACGATGCGCAGGCGCCGCTCGTAGGCGAACTCGGCCCTGGCGCGGGCCACGGCAACGCGGTTATACGACGGCGGGCATGCCGTCGAGCTCAGGGTGCGCCGTGACGAGGCGAGAGCCCGGGGTGCGCCGGGGCCTTCCAGTAGCGGGGGCGGGACTCGAACCCGCGACACCACGATTATGAGCCGTGTGCTCTAACCTCCTGAGCTACCCCGCCAGGTATGAGGTTCCGAGCCCCGAGTCAGGATTGAACTGACGACCCCTTCCTTACCATGGAAGTGCTCTACCACTGAGCTATCGGGGCGACGCCCGACGCGCGGGCAACCCGAAGAGCATATCAAGCGGGATCAGGCAGCTGCACGCCGGGCAGTGACCACGCGGTGAACGAGATTCCGGGGGCGTCGAGTTCGAGGAATCCGTCGGCCTCGTCGATGCTGGGATGCGCGGTGAGCACCGCGGGGCCGTGGAGCAGACGGGACTCCTCGGCGCCGAGGACGACGCCGAGCGGCAGGCGGATGCGGTCGGCGGCGCGAGTCGCGAGGACGAGCACCGACTCGGCGGCGGACTCGCGGATGAAGGCGATCGCGTCGTCGCCGACGTGGACCCAGCGGAATCCGCCGTCGGACAGGACCGGGTGAGCCCGGCGCAGCGCGAGGACGGCGCGATAGGCGGCGAGCGTGTCACCGGCGAGATCGCTCCAGGGCATCGGGGTGCGCGACGTCTCGCCGTCTTCGCCGACGAGGCCGAACTCGTCGCCAGCCCAGACGACCGGGATCCCCGGCACCGTCACCGACAGTCCGAGTGCGACCGGCACAGCGCCGGGCAACGCTCCCCCACCGAAGCGCGGGGTGTCGTGGGTGTCGAGCGCGTTCATCGTCGCGAGGCGCGAGCGCCACGGGAAAGCGGCGGTGAAGGCCTGGTGCTGCGCGACGAACTGACGGCCGGTGAGCGCAGGCACCTGCTCGCGGGCGAAGCCGATACCGCCCTTGGCGACACGGCCGGGCCGCGAGAGCCATCCCCAGAGCGGGCGGGTGAAGTTGCCGTACGTCATCGCACCGTGCCACGCATCGCCCGGGAAGTCGGGGGCGGCGTCGTTCGTCGACTCGCCGAGCAGCATCGTATCGGGGTTGACCTCGACCATGGTGCGGCGGATGATCCGACGCACCTCGGTATTGAAGTCGTCGGCGAGGTAGCGACCGGTCATGTTGGAGACGTCGATGCGCCAGCCGTCAAGGCGGAACGGCGGCTTGAGCCAGTGCGCGACGACCGAGTCCGGGCCGTCGATGAAGCGGCGGCGCAGCTCGGGGCTCGCCCAGTTGAACTTCGGCAGGCTCGGCACACCGAGCCACGACACATACTGGGTGTGCGCGTCGTCGAGCCAGTAGAAGAACTCGCTCTCCGGCGCCTCGGGATCGCCGAGGGCGGCGCGGAACCATTCATGGCCGTCGCCGCAGTGGTTCGTCGTGAGGTCGCCGATGACGCGGATGCCGTGCGAGTGCGCTGCGCCGACGAGCCGGATCAACGCCTCGTCGCCCCCGAGCAGCGGGTCGACCCGGTTGAAGTCGACGGAGTCGTAGCGATGGTTCGAGCGCGCAGCGAAGAACGGCGTGAGGTAGAGGACCGTGACGCCGAGGCCGATGAGGTGGTCGAGGTGCTCGACGATGCCGTCGAGGTCGCCGCCGTAGAACTGCTGCGAGCGGCCGGGAGGCTCGGGATCGACCGGGTCGGTCCACTTCGCCGGGATGGCCCAGTCCGGCAGCGCACGGTCATCGGCCGCGCTCGACCGGGCGAAGCGGTCGGGGAACACCTGGTAGAGCACGGTCCCCGGCAGCCAGGCAGGCGGCGCGGGGTAGCCGGTGAAGCGGAAGTCGTCGGCGTCGGGGACCTCGATGTCGTGGAATCCCGCCGCGTTCACCCAGCGCTGCGCACCACCGGCGAGCACCACGAGCCAGCGATAGCCGTGCACCGGATTCTCGACGGTGACGGGGGCTTCCCACCAGTCCCAGCCGTCTGCGGTCCAGACCAGGCGGGCGTCGCGCCAGCGCGGTTCGCGGTCGGGGTTGGAGCGGGTCTGCACCGCCGTGACGGGGCCGAGCGAACGGGGAATCCGCAGCCGCACCAGCACCTCCTCGCCCAAAGCGGGGTACGGATTCGATACGCAGAGGGCCGACCCGTCGTGATGCGGAAGTACCGATGGTGTGGCCAACTCAGGAAAACCGCCTTCTGATCCGCGCTTTCGGCCAGGATATTGGCGTTTCCGCACCGAGCTTCCGGAGCTCGCCACCGTAGTTTGGAGAAATGGCCGGCGAGTGGTGGCGCGACGCGGTGATCTACCAGGTGTATCCGCGATCGTTCGCGGATTCCGACGGCGACGGGGTGGGCGACCTACCGGGCATCACCGCGCACCTCGCCGCTCTTGCCGAGCTCGGTGCCGACGCGGTGTGGCTCTCGCCGTTCTCGCGCTCACCGCAGCGCGACGCCGGCTACGACGTCAGCGACTACTGCGACGTCGATCCGCTGTTCGGCACGCTCGAGGACTTCGACCGGCTGCTTTCCACGGCGCACGGGTTGCGATTGCGCGTCATCGCCGACCTGGTGCCGAACCACACCTCGAGCGACCACCCCTGGTTCATCGCCGCGCTCGCGGCGGCGCCCGGCTCGCCCGAGCGGGGCCACTACCTGTTCCGGGACGGGCGTGGCCCGGGCGGAGACGAGCCCCCCAACAATTGGGAATCCGTCTTCGGCGGGCCGGCCTGGACCCGCACGGCGAACCCGGACGGCACGCCCGGCCAGTGGTACCTCCACCTCTTCGACTCGTCGCAGCCCGACCTCGACTGGTCGAGCGCCTGGGTGCGGGAGCAGTTCCGCGACATCCTGCGGTTCTGGCTCGACCGGGGCATCGACGGGTTCCGGGTGGATGTCGCGCACGGGCTCGTCAAAGCGGCAGGACTGCCCGACTGGACCCCGCCCGCGGCGGCCGGCTCGATGGGCGACGACCTGCCGACGAACGCGGTGCCGTACTGGGGACAGCCCGGCGTGCATGACATATACCGGGATTGGCATGCGGTCTTGGCCGAGTACCCCGGCGAGCGCGCGCTCATCGGCGAGGCGTGGGTGAGCCCGCTCACGCTGCTGGCTGACTGGGTGCGGCCCGACGAGATGCAGCAGACGTTCAACTTCGCGTACCTCGCCGCCCCCTGGGATGCCGAAGCGCTCCGCGCAGTCATCGACGCGTCGATCGCCGCTTTCTCGGCCGTCGGGGCACCGAGCACCTGGGTGCTCTCCAACCATGACGTCGTGCGGCACGCCACGAGGCACGCGTTGACCTTTGAAAACCCACAGGGCGCGGGGATCGGCCCGCGCCACATCCCGCACCTGCCCGATCCGGTGCTCGCGCTCAGGCGCGCGCGGGCAGCCACCGCGGTGATGCTCGCGCTGCCGGGTTCGGCGTACCTCTACCAGGGCGAGGAGCTCGGGCTGCCCGAGGTCGTCGACCTGCCGGACTCGGCCCGGCAGGACCCGACCTGGTTCCGCACCGGCGGCGAGCGCTACGGTCGCGACGGCAGCCGCGTGCCGATCCCGTGGGCGGCCGACGAGCCGGCGTACGGCTTCTCGCCGACCGGCAGGTCGTGGCTGCCGCAGCCGTCTTCCTGGGCTCAGCTCGCGCGCAACGCGCAGGCCGCCGACCCGGACTCGACGCTGTCTCTCTACCGCTCACTGCTCGCGCTGCGGCGCGAGCACGGCCTCGGCGACGGCGCGCTCGAGTGGCTCGGCGGATTCGACGCGGACGTGCTCGCCTTTCGCAACGGGGACGTCACCGTCGTCGCGAACCTCGGCAAGAAGCCGATCACGCTGCCCGACGGCGAGGTGCTCGCCGTGAGCGGGCGCATGGACGGGGGCATCCCCTACGACACGACGGTGTGGCTGGCGAGATAGCGCTCCGACTACCGGCGGGCATCGCCGCGCGAAGGTCCGACCGTCGCTTCCGGCGGCCGACCGCTACTCGGAGACCGAGACGAGCGGCGCGAGTTGGGCGTAGAGCACCGGCTCGGCGGCGATGACGAGCGGGCGCGGGCCCGGCTCGTAGCCCGTGGTCGCGCCCGCCTCCTGCGCGATGAGAGCGCCGGCCGCGAAATCCCACGGCTTGAGGCCGCGTTCGTAGTAGGCGTCGAGTTGGCCCGAGGCGACGTGGCACAGGTCGAGCGCAGCGGAACCCGCGCGGCGGATGTCGCGGATGCGGCCGATGAGGTCGCCGACGACGCGCGCCTGCTTCATCCTCACCTCGGCGGCGTAGCCGAACCCGGTGCCCACCATCGCGTCCGAGAGCTCGACGCCGGTGTTCACGTGCAGCCGGCGGGCGCCGAGGAAAGCACCTCCGCCGAGACTCGCCGTGTAGACCTCGCCGGTGACCGGGTTGACGACGCATCCGGCGAGCGGGCGCCACGTCGCCGGGTCGACTCCGCCCTCGACGACGGCGATCGACACGCAGTAGGAGGGGATGTCGTAGAAGTAGTTGGCCGTGCCGTCGATCGGGTCGACGACCCAGGTGAGACCGGTGAGGGATTGCGCCGTGCCGCCCTCCTCGCCGAGGAATCCGTCACCCGGGCGGGCGTCGTGAAGCAGCCCCTTGATGAGCCCCTCGGCCTCGCGGTCGGCCGCGGTGACGATGTCGGTGGCTGTCGACTTGAAGGCGGCGACCTCGACGCCTTCGGAGCGACGGCGCCTGATGAGTGCGCCCGCGGTCACCGCGGTCTCACGGGCCAGGTCGAGGAGTGCGACGAGTTCGCCGGATGGGACGGGCACTATTCGATGGTAGGGGCGGCCCGGCATACTGGGGCCATGACGATCCCGACCCTTCCGGCCCGACCGGCGACCGACGACCAGCCGCTCTACGGCGCGACGTTCGGGCAGGCATTCACCCGGTTCTGGCAGCGCTACGCGCTCTTCTACGGGCGCGCCAGCCGCAGCGAGTTCTGGTGGTGGTTCCTCGTGAACGTCCTCGTCGGCGGCGCGCTGTCGGCGCTGAGCGGCAACGGCACCAACCACTCCAATGCATTCTTCTCGATCCTCAGCGCGCCTGCGCCGCCGGCGGCCCCCGGACCGCCCGCCCCGCCGAGCGAGCCCGGCGGGGCGGCCGCGTGAGCCACGACCGCGACTGGCACGGTTTCGGTTCGGACAACCACGCCGGCATCCACCCCGAAATCATCGAGGCGATCGCCGCGGCCAACGGCGGTCACGTCAGCGCCTACGGCGACGACCCTTACACCCTGCGGTTCGAGGCGCTCGTGCGCGAGCTCTTCGGTGGCGAGGCGAGGGGATTCCCCGTCTTCAACGGCACCGGCGCCAACGTCGTCAGCCTGCACGCGCTGCTGCCGCGGTGGGGCGGGGTCATCGCGGCCGAGACAGCGCACATCAACGTCGACGAGGCGGCAGCGCCCGAACGGATCGCTCAGACCAAGCTCATCACCGTGCCGACACCCGACGGCAAGCTCACACCTGCGCTCGTCGAGAAGCACGTCGTCGACGTCGGCGATGTGCACCGCATCCAGCCCGCGGTCGTCTCGATCACGCAGTCGACCGAACTCGGCACGCTGTACACGCCCGATGAGATCGAGGCGATCGCCGACACGGCACACGGCCTCGGCCTGAAACTGCATGTCGACGGCTCGCGCATCTCGAACGCGGCGGCGTCGCTCGGCCTGCCGCTGAGGTCGTTCACGACGGATGCCGGCGCCGACGTGCTCTCGCTCGGCGGCACGAAGAACGGACTGCTCGCCGCCGAGGCGGTCGTCGTGCTGAACCCCGAGGTGACCGGCGTGGAGTACCTGCGCAAAATGGACCTGCAGCTCGCCTCGAAGCTGCGCTTCGTCTCGGCACAGCTGGTGGCGCTGTACGGCACCGACCTGTATCTCCGCTCGGCTGGCCACGCCAATGCGATGGCACTCAAGCTGCGCGGATTGCTCGAGGCGATTCCCGGCGTCATAGTCACGCAGCCCACCCAGGCCAACGGGGTCTTCGTCGTCTTCGGCGGCCTGGCACGCTCGACCGTGGCGGCGCTCGCCGAGAAGCACCACTTCTACGAGTGGGATCCGGCGCGCGGCGAGCACCGCCTCATGTGCGCGTTCGACACGACGGATGCCGACGTCGAGGCGTTCGCGGCGGACGTGAAAGCCGCCTACGCGGCGGCGTAGCCCGGCGTCCTGCCCCGTCGAGGGACCGCAACGCGAAAGCCCGGCCAGATACATGATCTGACCGGGGCTTTCCGCACGGGTGGCGAGTGAGGGATTCGAACCCCCGAAGTCGAAGACGGCTGATTTACAGTCAGGCAACAGCGTGTTTTCGCGGGCGCTTCCTTTGCCTCGTAATTGCGCCGTTTTCCCTTGATTTTCCGCGGAAATCCGGCCTTTTGTCGACGGTTCTTGATACCCTCAAATAGTCGCAAATACCCCGGTGATTCCCCACGGAATCCCCACGTGGGGAATGACGAGAGGCAGATCGGCACTCATGGCCCGCAAGAAGGCGCGCACCCGACAGGGGTTCGGCGAGATCGAGCAACTGCCCAGCGGCAACTACCGTGCCCGCTACACCGGCCCAGACGGCGAGCGCTACAAGGCCCAGCGCACCTTCGTGGCAAAGATCGACGCCGAGGGCTGGCTGTCGGTCGAGCGGGCGGCTATCTCGTCGGGCAAGTGGAAGCCACCCGTGGTGCGCGACGCCGAGGTGTTCGGCCCCTACGCGACTTCCTGGCTCGCCCAGCGGACCACATCGAAGGGGCAGCCGCTACGGCCCAAGACGCGCGCCGAGTACAGCCGCCAGCTCGCCAACGGGCTCGCCACGTTCGCCGATGACCATCTCGGAGACATCACCGCCGCCCGGGTGCGAGCCTGGCACAACGGGCGGGCGCAAGCCGGCCCGACGCAGGCGGGCGCGGAAGCGCGCCTGCTGCACGCGATCCTGAACACCGCCGTCGCCGACGGAATCATCGACGCGAACCCGGTGCCGTCGCAACTCGGCCGCACGAGCACCGGCGTCAAGCACCGCCCGCCGACACTGGACGAGCTGAGCGTCATCCTCGACACCATCGGCCCGAACTACCGGCTTGCCGTCATCCTCGCCTCATACGCGGGCCTGCGCCTGTCCGAGTGGCGCGCGCTACGCCGCAAAGACGTCAAGATCGCCGACGGGCGCGTCACGGTGACCGTGGAACGCCAGGCCGTCTACATCGCGCACGAAGGCTGGCAGGTCGGACCGCCGAAGAGCGACGAGGGCGTTCGCACGAAAGCTCTACCGGCTGCTCTCGCCGGCGAGTTCACGCGCCACCTGGCCGAGCACGTCGGCGAGTTCCCCGAGTCGCTGCTCTTCGCGCCGCCGCGCGGCAGCGGCTTCCTGCACGACAAGCCGTTCTATCTGGCATGGGATCGCGCCCGCGACGCCGCCGGGGTGCGCGAGGTAGTGCGCGAGCATGACCTGAGGCATTTCTACGGCAGCGGCCTCGCCGACGCCGGTGCGGGCATAGCCCAGATCCAGCACGAGCTCGGCCACGGCAGCGCCCGCGCATCGCTCGTCTACCTGCACGCAGCGCAAGAGCTGAACACCGCGCTCGCCGACTCGCTACCCCTGCCGCCGGCCAGACCACGCCTTGTGGCCAACCTCAACGGGGAGAAGCGAACATGACCGACGCGAGGCACGTCCCGCACTTGTGTATTACACAGTGGTAGGGTGCTGAGGTGTTCCAAGACGCCGACTGGAGCGAGCGCGACGAGCACATGCAAGACCGGCACGGGGTCACACCCGCGCCGGCGGAGGAAGCCCTGGCCGACGAGCGCCGGATCGTGTTCGACCCGGACTACGCGAGCCTGTCGGGCCAGTCAACACGAATAGTCGGGCACTCCCGCAACGCCGGGTGCGTGCTCACCGTCATCATCGTGACCGACGACGACGGCAAGGAATGGGGCGCATCCGCCTGGCCCGCCAACAGCAAAGACCTCGCCTACTACAACCGGAAGGACACGAAGCAATGAGCAGGATCGCCGACCTCATCGCCGCCGAGGTGAAGGCTGCCGAGGAAGCCCCCGACGACCCCGCCGCGCCGCTGCCCCGTGGTGTGCGGGTGACGCGCGGCCACGACCGCACCCGCGTCTTGCAGGTGCGCCTCAGCGAAGGCGAATACGAGGCGCTGGCCGAGCACGCCGCCGCCGAGCACGTCCCCGCCTCGACCTACGCCCGCGCCGTCCTCACCGGCGCGATCACCGGATAGGCCGGAAGACAGAGGAATGACCGACGCCGATCACATGACCCAACCGAGTGGCAGGGTCACCCTGACGTGGGAGATGAGCGACTGGGTGGAGTCGAACGTGGGGGCATGGCTGAACGAGAACGGGAAGGACGGCGCTTGGCTCATCGCTGGACTCCCCCGACCCGAATACGCGACCACTCTCCCGTCAGGCGAAAAAGTGCTCGACCGCCCGCGGGCGGGCGAGTATCCGTTCGCCTCCCCGCTCGGCGATGACGAGGCAAACGCTCTCGCCGATCGCATCGGCGTGCCCGTCGCCCGGCTGCTTGAACCGCGGAATGATCCGACCATCGAGATCGTCTGTACCGGCGACAACGGCGCTGGCATTCACAAGAAGCGGCTGCGCGCCAAGTTCATACGGCGAACAGCGCGGAACGGCGCAACCCTTTGGTACGAACTGAAAGATGGCTACAGCCCGCCGGTCGTGCGCTATCTCACCCCGCAAGGCGGTTACCTCGGAAGCGTCGAGAAGAACGCGCGGCGCAAACCGGCGGCCGGTGTATTAGCCGGGCGTTGGCACCTTGACATCGGCTGCGCTGTGTGATGTCTCAGGACATCGGTGACAGTTCTGCATTAGGACATCGGTGACGGTTGATGTGTCAGGACATCGGTGACGTTTCGAGGGTTCGGGGGCGTCGGCCGCGGGGTCTGCCGTTGCCGACGTATTTGACGCCAGACGCTGGTCGAGTGTGCTCGATGAGGACGGTGCCGTCGAGGTCGGCGAAGATGATGCTGTCGCCGTTTTCGATGACGAGGGTGTCCTGGCCGGCAAGTTGCCCGTCGATCATGTAGGTGACCTTGCGGGGGCGGACGCTGCCGTTGGCCCGCAGTCGCAGCACCCGTCTGCCATCGACGACCGTGGTCGTTCGAATCGGCGCTTCGCCTGTTGTATGTCGCGGTTTCGGCCGTTCGGGCTTGGGTCGTGGGTTGCGTCCAATAGCGTGGTGTATCGGATCCTGGTGAGTGTGTTGTCGTAGATGAGAACGGCCACCGCGTGATTCTTGGAAAGACCTATCAAAACCGTTTCCGAAAGAAGACACGCGATGACCGCACCCCATTTTATTG